>NZ_JBNPEC010000146.1:0-8990 GCF_051117345.1 Alcanivorax sp. | reverse complement strand
TACCGGTATTCGATGCGTCTCTGGCAGCGGCCCGGGCCGCTGCGGATGCCTTCCCGAAGGTTGGCAGTTTTGTTCTGGGTGCAGCCGGTGCTGCTTTCTTTGCTGCCGTCTTTCTGGCAGCGGGTTTGCTGGCCTTCGCCGGTTTGGCGCTGGCAGCGGTTGATTGGGTCTTGCTGGCGGCCGGCTTTGCCGCAGGCTTGCTGGCCGGTGACTTTGCTGCGGTTTTTTTGGCCGGTGCTTTCTTCGCGGCGGCTTTCTTTGCGGCAGGCTTGGCTGCGGGCTTTGCAGTCACGGTTTTTTTCGCCGGCGCCGTTTTCTTGGCGACCGCTTTCTTGGGAGTAGCTTTCTTCACAGTGGCCTTCTTGGCCGGCGCCTTTTTAGCGGCAGGCTTGGTAGCGGGTTTCTTTACGGCAGCTTTTTTGGCTGCGGTTTTGGCTGGGGCCTTTTTCGCCGCAGGCTTTGCAGCCACTTTTTTCGCCGCTGCTTTTTTGGCCGGGGCCTTCTTCACGGCAGCTTTCTTGGCTGGCGCTTTGCGGGCAGCGTTGGATGAAGTGGCTTTCTTGCTGCTGGAAGAAGACCCGGTAGTTTGTTTTTTAGCCGCCTTTTTCGGGGCTTTCTTTTTGCCGGTGGCCATTTTGAGTAACTCCCTTAGCATCTTCTCGACTCTCTATCCTGTCCCACTATCCCTGGGGGCCCGCTTGATATCACCAAGCACGGGCGTAATGTAATCTTTTGACCTTACCCCTTCCGGGTAAGTCTTGTCACCCGTTGGTGAAAATCTGGCCGATTATAGCCATGCCACCCTTATAGGAAAGAGGAATCTTGTGATAACGCTGTCGCATTTCGCCGAACAGGTCCCGCCCTTTCATGTTATGGCGCTGCTGGAACGAGCCCAGCAACTGGCTGCTCAGGGACACGATGTGATTCATCTGGAAGTGGGGGAGCCGGATTTTGAAACCCCGGCGCCGGTTCTCGAAGCCATCGCTGCCGCTACCCGTGATCGGGGGACTGGCTACACGCCGGCGGCAGGGCTGCCCGCTTTGCGCCAGGCCATCGCCGATGATTATCGGGAGCGGTTTTCCGCTAACGTGTCGCCGGCTCAGATCGTGGTGACGCCAGGCGCTTCGGGGGCGCTGCAATTGGCGCTGGCGGCTCTGATCAATCCCGGTGACGGCGTATTACTGAGCGATCCGGGCTACCCCTGTAATCGCCAGTTCGTGAATCTGGTGGGTGGTAAACCGCAGTCGCTGGTATTAAAGGCAGACAATCACTTCACCCTGACGGCCAGTGAGCTGCTGGGGGCCTGGCAGCCGGATACCCGCCTGGCCATGGTGGCCAGCCCGGATAATCCCACCGGTAATATGCTGTCACTGGACACCCTGCAGGCCATGGCTGAGGGGGCGGTACAACGAGATGGGTTGCTGCTGGTGGACGAAATCTATCAGGGGCTCTGCTATCACGGACCGGCAGAGTCGGTGCTGTCGCGTACCGACCAGGTGATGGTGATCAACAGCTTCAGTAAATATTTCTGCATGACCGGCTGGCGGCTGGGCTGGCTGGTAGCGCCGGAGCCGCTGGTGCCGGCGATTGAGAGGTTGGCCCAGAATCTGTTTCTGGCGCCCTCCACGCCGGCACAGTACGGTGCTATCGCTGCGCTGCAGGAGCCGACGCTGACTATCCTGGAACAGCGTCATCAGCTGTTTGCCCGTCGCCGCCAGTGTCTGCTTAATGGGCTTGCCCATCTGAAGTTGCCGGTGGTGTCCAATGCTGACGGGGCTTTCTATGTGTATGTGGATGTGAGCGGCTGGACCACCGACAGCTTCGCCTTCTGTGCGGACCTGCTGGAAAAGGAAAAAGTCGCCATGACGCCGGGGCTGGATTTCGGTGATGGCCATGATCATCATCGCTATGTGCGGTTGGCCTACACCTGTGCCGAGTCGCGTCTTGTGGATGCCCTGCACCGGCTCGGTCATTACCTGGAGTCCCTGTGAACTTCGACCCTCCCCTGGAAAAGGTCACCCTATTGCGCCGCTACAAGCGGTTCATGGCGGATGTGGTGCGCGCCGATGGCAGTGAAATGACCGTGCATTGCCCCAATACCGGCTCCATGAAGAACTGCGTTCTGGGGGAGCCCCAGCAGGCGCTGATTTCCGACAGTGGTAATCCCAAACGCAAATATCGCCATACCCTGGAAGCTTTGCAGGTGGGCCATGGCCATTGGGCCGGGGTCAATACCAGCCGCCCCAATGCGCTGGTGGAAGAAGCGGTCCGCAGCGGCCGTGTTGACGAGCTGGGTCCCGGCACCGGTGTGGAACGGGAAGTGAAATACGGCGACAGCCGCTTTGATCTGGCATTGGGAGAGCGCAGCGATCCCCACACCTTTATTGAGGTGAAAAACGTGACACTGGGGCCGGGGCCTGATGACACGGATGATGGCATGATCGCCTTCCCGGATTCCGTTACCGAGCGGGGCCAGAAACATCTGCTGACGCTGATGGAGGTGGTGGCATCCGGAAAGCGGGCGGTGCTGTTTTTCTGTGTGCAGCACAGCGGCGCGGCTGCCGCCCGGCCGGCGGATGAGATCGATGCCCGTTATGGGCAGCTACTGCGTGAAGCGGTGCAGAAGGGGGTGGACGTGTTGGCGTGGAAGGTGGCGTTATCGCCAGACGGCTTTCGGCTGGAATGCCCCTTGCCGATACAGTTGTAGGAGTTCCTCTCGAGGGACGAACCACGCGTTAGCGTGGGAAACGCCTGTAGGCCAGCAACGTCGTTGCTGTAAACCGGGGGCTCCAGAGCGACCGGTCAGCAGCTGCCTGGCCTTTTCCTCGCCGGGGCTCGGATTCGTCCCTCGAGAGGAACTCCTACAGCGGCTTTGTAGAAAACACGGTGCCGGCTGTCTTTTTTTGGTCCTGTCGCGAAAAGGTTTTCTACAGCGGGGTCTGCAAATTGCGCAGTTGCTGCTGTAACAGCTCCGTTTGATCCCGCCAGTAGCTCATGGATTCAAACCAGGGAAACGCTGGCGGAAAGGCCGGGTCGTCCCAGCGTTTGGCCAGCCAGGCGTCGTAGCAGATGATGCGGCGTGTGCGTAATGGCTCGATCAGGGATACCTGCTGCCAGGGGAAGGGCAGAAAGGTGTCGTAACCGCTGGCTAGGACCCGTAGCTGGTGTTGTTGCTCGTCCTGTTCGCCGGACAGCAGCATCCATAGATCCTGCATGGCGGGCGCGCGCAGGCTGTCGTCCAGATCCACAAAATGCGGTTTGTCATCGCGCCACAGGATGTTGCCGGTGTGGCAGTCGCCGTGCACGTTGAGCAGCGGGAAATCCACATCGCTAAGGCGTTGCTCGATTGTCTCCAGCAGTTGGCCCGAGACGTCCCGATACTGGCTGCGGTAATTCAGGTCCACCACGTCATTGATCAGAAAGGTGCTGGCGGCACGAATGTCGGCGACCGGGTCCATGGTGTGACGGCGCTGATACGGCCGATCACTGCCGCAGGCATGCCAGCGCGCCAGGGTGCGGCCGAGTTGTTCCAGATGGTTGTCGTTGTCCAGCTCCGGCGCGTGGCCACCCGCTCTGCGGAACACCGCAAAGGCAAAGTCGTCGCAGTGGAACAGGGTGGTGCCATTCTTTTCGATGGGCGCAACCACGGGCAGGTCCCGCTCTACCAGGAACAGGCTGAAGGCGTGTTCTTCGAGAATCTGTTCGTCGCTCCAGCGCTGCGGGCGGTAGAACTTGACGATGACCGGCGGGCCCTCTTCCTGGCCCACCTGGTACACCCGGTTTTCGAAGCTGTTCAGTTGTAGCAGTCGGCCGTCGCTGAGGAAGCCGGCGGCGTCTACCGCGTCCAGCATGTAATCCGGGGTAAGGTTATCAAAGGGGTGGCTCATGCCGGTTGTGTTACCTCGCCAAGCCAGACTTCGTCGCCGCGCACTGCCAGCGGGACCGGGATCAGTTTGTCGCCGCTGCAGGGGCCGGACAGGCAGTCGCCAGTATCAATGTCGAACAGGGCACCGTGGTTAGCGCACATGATGAACTGGTTGTCACTGTCCATGAACTGGTCGGGCATGAAGTTCAGCTCGATGCCCAGGTGCGGGCACCAGTTGATGTAAGCGTGAATCTGCCCATCAAATTTGACCACGATGACGGGCTGGCCGTCTTTCTGGAATTCCCGCGCGCTCTCGTGTTCGATGTCGTTCACATTGCAGATGTGTTCCATGGCGTACCTGTGTGCTGTTCATCGGGCGGGGTGCCGCGCATCCCCGCCGTTTTTGGGGTAGGCAGAGATGGCTTGCGGCCATGTCTGCCCTTCGATAAGTGGCGATTAGTCGCCAAGGACGGCCTGGCGCATTTCCTGATGCACGTCCGCTGAAAGGCGTGGGCCGAATTCGGTCACCAGCCGGGCGGCAGCCGCAGCGGCCAGCTTGCCGGCAGAAGCAAAATCGTGTCCGTGGGTGATGGCGTACAGGAAGGCACCGGCAAACATGTCGCCGGCGCCGTTACTGTCGATGGCCTTCACCGGCACCGGATCGATGCGATGGGTCTGCTCGCCATCCCATACCAGTGCGCCTTTCGCGCCCAGGGTGATAACCGCAGAGCGGCATACGCTTCTAAGTTTTTCCAGAGCAGCCTCAGGGCTGTCGGTATCGGTGTAGCTGGTGGCTTCGGCATCGTTGCAGAACAGCAGATCCACGCCGTCGCCGAGCATTTCGGAAAGGCCGTCCTTGAAGAACTGCACCATGGCCGGGTCGGAGAAGGTCAGAGAGGTTTTTACACCATGCTTCTCGGCCAGCTGGCGCAGTTTGATGGCCGCTGCCCGAGAGCTGTCGCCGCTGACCAGATAGCCTTCCAGGTACACATAGTGGCTGGCAGCGATGGCGGCTTCGTCCAGCTCCGCTTCGGACACTTGGCTGGAAATCCCCAGGAAGGTGTTCATGGTGCGTTCTGCGTCCGGGGTCAACATCACCAGGCACTTGCCGGAAATGCCGGTGTCGCGGTTGCCATTCATATTGGTGTCCACGCCGGCGGCGGTGAGATCGTTGACGAAGATGTCGCCGGTGACGTCGTCGGCCACCTTGCAGGCGTAGTAGCTGTTGCCACCGAAGTAGCGGGTGGCCACTACGGTGTTGCAGGCGGAGCCGCCACTGGTCTGCTTGTGGGGCTCGGCTTCGTCGGCCAGGGCGGTAATCAGTTCCGCCTGGCGGGCTTCGTCCACCAGTGTCATCAGGCCCTTGCCCACCTCCATGCGCTCAAGGAAGGCGTCGCTGACCTCGATTTCTGTATCCACCAGGGCGTTGCCGAGGGCATAAACGTCGTATTTTTTCGTCATGGAGGCTCCGTGTTCTGATTCAGGCAAGAGGGAGCCTCTGGATAACTCCTTGCGTACTCAGCGTGGCCTGAAGGGTGCAGCTGTTGTGTTTTGTCGGGACGGACAGGGTGGTTCCCTTTCCTAGCGACAAAACACAGCAGGTGTGCCCTTCAGGTCGCGCCCTACGGGTCTTCCAGGCTGGCCCGCACTCGTTGTTGCAATGTCCCGATGGGTGGACACACACCTTCAACATTGCGCCTAGATTGCAGACCAGCCTGAAAGACTGAGCACGCAAGGCGTTATTCAGAGGCTCCCAGGGCGGCTATTATGGGCGCCCCGGGTCCGGTTGCAAAATTTACTCAAATCACTGTGAAGGGAACGGATAAGGCAAGAGAGACTCATAAAACACTCACACTTTTCTCTATACTCCGTGCCATGGCGAAAAAAGCGAAAAAGTCCCCCGCGCGATCGCGGCGGCAACCTAGTCGGAAAAAAAACAGCAGCGGGCAACGGCGCCGCTGGTTCAGCTGGTCCTTTGTGGGCAAGGTGGCGCTGGTCTCCCTGGTGTTGGGGGCGGCAGGACTGGCCTACCTGGATGCGTTGGTGCGCGAGCGTTTTGATGCTCATGTCTGGCAATTGCCGGCGCGGGTGTATGCGCGACCCGTAGAGCTTTATGAAGGCCGCGTGCTATCCCGCGAGGACATGCTCAAGCTGCTGGATCTGATGCGCTACCGGCGCGATTCCCGCGCTGCCACTCCTGGCAGCTATGCGGTGCAGGGCAACAGCCTGCTGCTGCACACCCGCGGTTTCAACGACAGCGATGGCGGCGAAAAGGCGGAGCGTATCCGTTTGAGTTTGTCCGGTGGCCAGATTCGGTCCCTGGAGGCCGGCGGTGATCGTCTGGCACGCCTGGAACCGCTGCAGATCGGCAGTATCCATCCCCAGCATGCGGAAGACCGGGTGCTGGTGCCGCTGGACAAGGTGCCGCCGCTGCTGGTGGAGATGCTGATCGCCACGGAAGATCAGGCCTTCTACGACCACCACGGTATTTCCCTGCGCGGCCTGGCCCGAGCCATGCTGGCGAACGTCAAAGCCGGTCGGCTGGTGCAGGGCGGCAGCACCTTGACCCAGCAACTGGTGAAGAATTTCTGGCTCACTTCCGAGCGCACCCTGTCGCGCAAGCTGCTGGAAATGCCCATGGCCATGCTGTTGGAGCTGCATTACAGCAAGGAGCAGATTCTCGAGGCTTACCTTAACGAGGTATATCTGGGGCAGGACGGTGCCCGCGCCATCCATGGTATGGGGCTGGGTGCCCAGTTCCTGTTCGGTCGCCCGCTGGAAGAGCTGGAGCCCCATCATCTGGCCACCCTGGTGGCGTTGCTCAAGGGGCCCAGCTGGTATGACCCGCGCCGTCACCCGGAGCGTTCCCTTGATCGTCGCAACACGGTATTGAAGGTGGCGATGGATGAGGGAGCCCTGTCGAAAGCGGATTACGACAAGTACAGCAACCGCTCCCTGGAAGTGGTGCCGCGTGGTGCCTCTGCGCTTTATGCGTTCCCTGCCTTTATTGATCTGGTGCGCCGTCAGCTGGCCCGGGATTACCCGCCGGAGGTGCTCAGCGATGAGGGGCTGCGTATTCACTCGACCCTGGATGTGCTGGCCCAGCTCGCGGCCGAAGGGGCGCTGCGCGATCATCTGGACCGCCGCGATCCTGACGAAAGCAAAAAGCTGAATGGTGCCGTGGTAGTGGTGGCGCCAGCCCAGGGCGATGTGCTGGCGCTGGTCAGCAATCGCAGCTCCCGGGAGGCCGGTTTCAACCGGGCCCTGGATGCCCAGCGCCCGATCGGCTCGCTGGCCAAGCCGGCGGTGGTGCTGTCAGCGGTGAGCCAGCCCAAGCAATGGTCCCTGGCTACCCTGGTGGAAGACGGGCCCGTGGAAGTGACGCTGCCCAATGGCACGACCTGGTCGCCGCAGAACTTCGACAACCAGTCCCGTGGCGCCATGCCGGTGGTGGATGTGCTGACCTATTCGCGCAACCAGGGTACCGCTCGCCTGGGCCTGGATGTGGGTCTGGACAAGGTGGCCGGCACCATGAATACCCTGGGGGTGACCCGCAATATTCCCCTTTACCCCAGTATTCTGCTGGGCAGCCTGGAATTGACTCCGTTCGAGGTGGCGATGATGTACCAGCCTCTCTCAACGGGCGGTTTCAGCACTCGCCTGCGCTCCATTACCGATGTGCTCGACAAGGAAGCCAAACCGTTGGCCCGTTACCCGGTCAATACCGACGAGGTGGTGGATGCCGGCCCGGCTTTCCTGACCCAGTGGGCCATGCAGCAGGTGGTCGAGAAAGGCACCGGCCGTGCTGCCCGGGCGTCGCTGCCGCAGGATCTCAAGGTGGCAGGCAAGACCGGCACCAGTAATGATTTCCGTGACGCCTGGTTTGCCGGTTTCTCTGCCAACCATCTGGCGGTAGTCTGGGTGGGCCGGGATGATAACCAGAATGCGGGTATTACCGGCTCCAGCGGTGCCTTGCCGGTATGGGCGCAGCTGATGGGCAAGCTACCCCAGCGCAGCCTGTCGCAGACGCCACCCGCTGGCGTGGAATGGGTATGGATGAACCCGGATGGCAGGCGCGTCAGTGCCGAGGGCTGCGGCGATGCCCGTCGTTACCCGATGCTGGAAGTCTCGATTCCCCAGGACAGCGATGGCTGTGGCTCGGTAAAAGAAGCGGGGAAAGGCATCAAGGGCTGGTTCAAGGGGCTGTTTGACTAGCTTAAAATCAGATTTTTACCACAGAGAACGCAGAGTTTACTGAGGCAAGCCCCGTTTCCTGTAGGAGGCTGCCTGCAGCCGAACCGATGGCCCGATGGTCGGTTCGCTTGCAAGCAAGCTCCTACAGTCGTAACCGGGTCTTGCAGGGTGCGCTTTTAAGGATAGTCAGGATGTTGAATGTGCAAAGGCTTGTTCAGCTGATGCTGATCAGTATGGTGCTGGCGGGCTGTGCGGTCCGTCCTCCGGTGGAGGAACCCGCAGAGCCGATGACCGCCAGTCAGGAACTGGAAGGCTCGCCGGCACTGGGTCTGTTGAGTCGGGCGGAACAGGCCCGTCAGCAGGGCCAGACATCGGCTGCAGAGCGTTATCTGGAGCGTGCCCTGAATATCGCCCCGGACTCCTCCTGGTTGTACAAGGAGCTGGCGGGCTTGCGGCTTTCCGAGGGCGATCCCCGCGGCGCAGAAGGCTTCGCATTGAAGGCGTTGCGCCTGGCTCCCGACCATGACGATTACCGGGCTGGCTTGTGGGATCTGGTGGCTACTGCCCGTGATCGCCAGGGTGACAAATCCGGCGCCCGTCAGGCCCGCAGCAAGGCAGCGGAGTTGCGCAATCCGAAAGCCAGGCCGGTATGACACCGGCGGTGCAGGCTGCGAAAAAAGCCGGCGTTTCCTTTCAATTGCACAGTTACGATCATGATCCCAAGGCGCAAAGCTACGGGCTGGAAGCGGCGGACGCCTTGCAGCTGCCTCCGGAAACGGTCTTCAAGACGCTGTTGGCGCTGGTGGATGAGCAGCCGGTGGTGGCCATGGTGCCGGTGGCGCATCAACTGGATCTGAAATGTCTGGCCAGGGCCCATGGTGGAAAGAAGGCGGCCATGTGTCCGGGTGACAGGGCGCAGCGCCTGACAGGC
>NZ_JBNPEC010000124.1:0-9016 GCF_051117345.1 Alcanivorax sp. | reverse complement strand
TGATGGAAACCGCATTGGCCAGGTCGCCCAAGGTGATTTCACCGTGGGCAGAGATCGCCTGCATGATAACCAGGTGCGGCGAGGTGAGTCCTGAGACCTTGCTCAGTTTCCTTGAGTAAAGGTCGGTGGCGCGAATAATCTGTCGTAAAGCGATCAGCACGTCTTCGTGTCTGGCCATTGCCGTGAGTTCTCTTGATAACAAAGTAATGTGACTGTTATTAGACATAGGATGTCTGCAATCACCTTTGAGATGTAAGGATTCAACCTCGCACCGTTCAGGGCAACGCCAAGTAATTCCTTGCTAAAAGTGATAAGCTATTTTAGAGATAAAACATTTAGAAGTCAAAGTAACTGCCGGCGGGAACCCGCCAAAACCGCGCGACGCTACGTCCTCTCTGGCCTGCGCGGGATTTGCCCCAAGCCCTGTAATAGGGCGAAATAACTCCCCTTGTTGAATCAATATTGTGCGTTTGGCAGAGCCTTTTGAGGCTGGGCTACTGTGCGGTTGTCCTGACCAATGTGCCCACAGTGGTGGCGCCTGGCAGGGCATAATGCGACCATACCGTGGGCCTGAAGCGACCGCTTCATGGGCTGTTTTTGAACGTAAGTCGACAGATTGAGGATAGAGTCTTGCAGACAATGCGACTTGCGCGCCTGGCTTTGCTGGGGGTGTTGTTTATGGGCCTGGCGCCCACGGTAATGGCGGAACCCGACGAGGCTCCCCGCCAGGAAGCTGAAAGCGAAATCGAAAAGGGGCCGGTGATCTCCCAGTTTCGGGAAAACTGGATCCTTGGAGAGCTGCGCAATCTCCGTCAGGACATGATGGAGTACCGTAACCAGATGAACCTGCTGGTCACCGACCGGGAGCTGGAAGTGGCGGACAAGGCCATGGGCTACGCCACCAATACAGTGACCTACTTCTTCTACCTGATTGCCGGCGCCGCCTCCATTCTGGCCCTGGTGGGCTGGTCCACCATCCGGGACCTGAAGGACAATGTGCGGGTCTACGCGGAAAAGGAAATGGCCCGCCTGACCAGTGAATACGAGGCTCGCCTTGCAGATCTGGAGCGGGAGCTGCGCAAGAAGTCCCTGACCATCGCCGAAAACCAGGAAGAGATCGAGCGTACCAACGAGATCCACAGCCTGTGGCTCAAGGCCACCAAGGAGCCCAGCGCCCAGGCCAAGATCGAGCTCTACGACCGGATTCTGGAACTGCGCCCGGACGACCCGGAAGCTCTGGCCTGGAAGGCGGATGCGGCCCTGGAGCTGGGTGAACAACGCTGGGCACTGAGCCTGTGCGACCGGGTGCTGGAAGTGGATGAAGAGAACTCCCATGCCCTCTACCAGCGCGCCTGCGCCTGGTCCGGGCTGGGTGAAATCGACAATGCCCTGACTGATCTGGAAGCTGCCATTCAAGCGTCGGAGACCCTGCGTCGTCATGCCCGCAGTGAAGAAATGTTCCTGCCCCTTCACAAGCTGGCCCGTTTCCAGGAGCTGGTCGGCAATGGCGAAGAGGGTGACCTTGCCGGCTGATAGCCCGCTTCTGTCAATCCCATAGACAAAGCCGCGCCCGCAAATGGTCAATTTGCGGGATACTTTCTGCTAGACTTGCCCCCCTTGTCAGTCAGGGCGATGACGGTCGGGTTACCGTTTTGTTCACCCGGAGGGTCCTACCATGGCCCCTTGCACGCCCCTATGGAGAATCCCATGACACGTGAAACGGGTGCCGGTGGCACCAAACAGATGCCGGACGTTGCGTCCAATTCCATGGTGGATCACATCCATAGCACCCTGGATTGGGTCGGCATGAGCGAAATCCATCTGCCAGCCCGGGTCAGTGACACCCTGGCCGGTGAGCGCCCGGTGAGCACGTCCATTCAGGCTTATGTGAACCTGGCCAATCCGGACGCCAAGGGCATTCATATGTCCCGGCTGTTCCTGATGCTGGAAGAGACCTTCGGCGACCATTCGGTCAGTGGCGCGTCCATCGAGCAGTTGCTGCGTAATTTCCTGCAGACCCACGAGGGGCTCAGTACCCGTGGCTTTGTGCAGCTGGACTTTGAATACTCCATGCGTCGCCCGGCGCTGAAGAGCAGCTACTCCGGCTGGAAGAGCTATCCGGTGAGCATCAAGGGCACCCTGTGTGAAGAAGGCATGCGTATCGAGATGTACGTGGAAGTGCCGTATTCCTCCACCTGCCCCTGTTCGGCGGCGCTGTCCCGCCAGCTGATTCAGGAACAGTTCCGCCGCGATTTTGCCGAAGGCAAAGTGGATGCAGAGGCAGTGTTCGAATGGCTCGGTACGGAAGAGGGCATCCTGGCGACCCCGCATAGTCAGCGCTCCGTAGCCCAGGTGCGAGTGTTGCTGGACCACACCGAAGGGGCTGCCTTCCCGATCACCGCGTTGATCGATTCCATCGAGGGGTCCCTGAAAACCCCGGTGCAGACTGCCGTGAAACGGGTGGACGAGCAGGAATTTGCCCTGCTGAACGGTCAGAACCTGATGTTCTGCGAAGATGCGGCTCGCCGTCTCAAGCAGGCCTTGAACCCGCAGGGGTGCTACAAGGATTTCTGGCTGCGTGTGAACCACCTGGAAAGCCTGCATGCCCACAACGCAGTGGCAATCGTCACCAAAGAAGTGGACGGTGGCTACCTGCCAATTCCCTGATCCACCCAGGGGATGTTGAAAAAGCCTCCTTCCTTAACGGGAAGGGGGTTTTTTTTATGGTCAATCTTCTCCGTTGGCGCCGCGCTCACAAGGCGAAAACGGGGCGTTCCCGTTGCCTGCCTCCCCTCAAAAACGGCTTTGTGATTTGCGGTCACGGTGCTACCCAGTTGTTCAAGTTGTGATCAAATGCCGGGCCGGCCGTGCCAATATCCGCTAGTTTGCATATCGGCACTGGCGTCCCAGCCCGGCCGACAACAATAAAAACACGCTAGGCAGACCAGAAATGAGTACGACTGATGCGTCTCGGCCCGCTGCGGGTCGGTTCTACCGGAAGGAACTGGTGGCATTGCTGGATCATTGTGTCCGGGTTCCGCTGACCCTGTTGCTGGCCCCGGCCGGGGCGGGCAAATCCACGTTGCTCAGCCAGTGGCAGACCGGGGCCGAGCCCGCTGCGGTGGTGTCCCTGAACTTGCGTCCGGCGGATGATGATCCGGTGCGCTTCCTGCGTCGTTTTGCCGAGCGCACCCGGGCAGTGGTGCCGGCCTTTGATACCTCCTGGTTCATGCCCTTCGATGTGGCCGAGTTGCCACCATCCTCCATTGCCGATGCCCTGTTTGAGGCGCTGGAGCAGGTCAGTGAGCCCCTGTTTATTGTCTTTGATGACTTCCAGCATATCCGTAGCCCGGAAACCCTCAGCGTCATCAGCACCCTGCTGGACCAGCCACCGGCAGACGTCCATCTGATTATTGCCAGCCGCACCCAGCCGTCCTTCGATGTCAGTCGACTGCGGCTGGACGACGCGGTGGTGGAGATCGGCGCCGCCGACCTGAAGATCCGTCGCGAGGAAGTCACTGCCCTCAATGAAGGCCTGGGTGGCACGGCCCTGGACGAGGACGAGCTGGCCCACCTGCTTAGCATCACCGAAGGCTGGATGGCCGGGGTCAAGATTGCCCTGCTGGCGGCCATGCGTTCCGGGATGCAGACCCTGCAAGACTTTGATGCCAGCCAGCCGGAGTTGATGGAGTACTTCGGCCATGCGGTGTTAAAAGGCCTGCCCGATACCGCCCGCACCCTGTTCATGCAGAGTTCACTGCTGGACAGTTTCAATGCCGAGCTGTGCGACCAGGTGCTGCACAGCGATCGCGCCGCCCGCCTGATCGAGGAGCTGACCTCCCGGGAGCTGTTTCTGATCCCGGTGCCCGGCAAGCCCGGCTGGTATCGTTACCATGCCTTGCTCAAGGATTTCCTGCGCGCCCGGGTGGCAATCGACATGCCCGACTGCATCGCGCCGATTCATCGCCGGGCCACCCGCTATTTCGTGCGTCAGCAGAATTTTCGCCAGGCGGTGTGGCACGCCAAACGGGCCGGGGACGACAGCCTGTTCATTCACTGCCTGGAGCAGGCGTTCGATTACTGGCTGCGTGAAGGCTATACCGCTCACATTCTCGACTGGGCGGAAACCCTGCCGGACGGGGTGATCCTCAGCCGCGATGAACTATCCGCCCCCTTGATCAGTACCCTGACCCTGTCGCGCCGTTTCTTTCGCGCCCGCTATTACCTGGATGCATTGAAAGAGGCGCCGCGCAACAGTGAGCAAGCCCGCGACAACCACGCCCGGGTGATCGATTTTCTGGAAATGCACTTGCAACTGTTCCAGCACGACACCGACTTCATGGAAGGGGCCAACCTGTCCTTGCTGATGGAAAGCAGCGGCCACCGGGATATCCGCGCCTTCTCCCTGGCCATGGTGGCTTACTACCATTTGCAGCATGGCCGGCTGGAATCCGCACTGGCGTTTTCCTGTCAGGCCCGGGACGTGCTGCAGCGGCTGGGGCATCATTTCACCGCCGGTTACGCTGGTTTGATTACCGCCCTGGCCAATCACCAGCTTGGCCATATCGGCGAAGCGGTCGCCTTGATCAACGAACACTTTCACGGTACCTCGCGGGATTGCCCGACCTGGTCCCTGTGGGCGACGGGCATGGTGGTGGTGCTGTACGACCAGAACCGGCTGGAAGAAGCCCAGCAACTGTGCGAAGACCTGTTGCCCATGGTGTCGTCTGCCTCGGCCACGGAAGTGATCTCCACCGTCTACCTGACGCTGTCGCGGTTACAGCACTTGCAGGGCAAGCAGAAGCCCTCCGAGCGCATGCTGGAAAAACTGCTCGGCATCCTGCAGTTGGGCAATTACCAACGCTTCGTCAACATGGCGGTGCTGGAAATGATGCGCCAGGCGTTCACGACCGGCCACTGGGCCAGATTGGACGCGGTGGCGGAACGCTTCGACCTGGCCGGCTGGGTGGCTGACAATGCCACGCGCACCCCGGCTACCTACAGCCAGAGCTGGGAACGCAAAGGGCTGGCCGCGGCCTACTGGCTGATCGCCAATGGTCGTCTTGCCGAAGCGGAAGCTGTATTACAGCGGTTGCTGGCGGTGGTGAAGGCGGCGGGCATCATGACCCGGGCCTCCATTATTGAGGCCAACCTGTTGGTGATCACCGGCAAGGGGCTTTCTGCCAGCGAGCAGGCCAAGCGCGTGGATGAGCTGGTGACCCGTTACGGTTTGCTCAACATTAATCGCTCTGTATTTGACGAAGCGCCGGGGCTGGCCAGCCTGATGCAGCGGCTATGGGGCAGTGGTGCCCTGATGTTGCCGGATTTCTATACCGAGCTGTTCCCCTCTGTGTTCGATGCGGCGCCCGTCAAAGCCCCCCTGGCGGTGGACCCGGATTCGGTACTCACGCCAAAAGAACTGGAGATCTTCGAGCTGTTGCAGGGTGGCCTGAGCAATGCTCATATCAGCGAAAAGACCGGCACCTCCGTCACCACCACCAAGTGGCACCTGAAAAATATCTACAGCAAACTCGGCGTCTCCAGCCGCACCGAAGCCGTCCTGCGCGCCGCTCCGCGCTAGCCCTTTCCTTTGCTTCTCGCCCTGCGCCCGCAAAGGGGGGAGCTACAAGCTTCAAGTTGCAAGCTACAAGGCGCGGAATACGTGGCTAGATTCTGAAGCGCTGTGCCCGCGTTTGCGTGTGCGCGCGGGCACGGCTATTGAGATTTTGAGGCCATCCACGCGCCTTGTAGCTTGCAGCTTGAAGCTTGTCCCTCGTTTCCAAACCATGACCCGGTTCGCGATTTACGCCCACCCCCTCCCGCAGGAGGGGGTGGAGGGGTCGACCCCGTTGCTAGAGTCCGGGCGTTGTCATCCGACATACCCCGAGAACAACAAGACGGAGGCTTATCATGGCTATGACCCCCTGGGTTACCTGGCCGGCCCTCACCAAATTCGGCACCCTGGGCGTTATGGGTGCGTTGTTGGTACTGGCCGGGCAGCGGGAAGACCTGCTCGAAAACAACATGTTCGACATGGAAAGCTGGGACGAAAAGAACGCCAGCATTGTCTGCGACGAACGCAGTCTCACCGCCCGTACCGAAGACGGCACCTGTAATATTCTCGACAATCCGGCGGAAGGTTCCGCCCACGCCAACTTTGGCCGTAACGTAGACCCGGCATCGGTGTATGCGGAGAACGCCAGTGGCAACCTGCTGACTCCCAACCCCCGGGAAGTCAGTAACCTGATCATGTCCCGTGGCGGTGATTTCAAGCCTGCCACCACCCTGAACTTTATCGCCACCTCCTGGATTCAGTTCATGGTGCACGACTGGTTCGACCACGGCCCGCGCACCGAGGCCAACCCGATTGAATTCCCGCTGCCGCCTGGTGATGTGCTGGGCGATGGCACCATGTCCGTGCAGCGCACCCGTCCGGACCCGGACGTTAGCGGCGATGAATCCATCGTCACCTACGAGAACATCAACACCCACTGGTGGGATGGCTCCCAACTCTACGGTAGCGACAAGGACACCAACGACGACGTGCGCTCGTTCGTGGACGGCAAGCTGAAAGTGGACGGCAACGGCCGCCTGCCCACGGAATTCCTCAGCGGCAAACCGATCACCGGGTTCAACGAAAACTGGTGGGTGGGGCTGAGCATGATGCATCACCTGTTCACCCTGGAGCACAACGCCATTGCCGACATGCTCAAGGCCAACAACCCGGGCAAGTCCGATCAGTGGCTGTTCGACAAGGCGCGCCTGATCAACTCCGCGCTGATGGCCAAGATCCACACCGTGGAATGGACTCCGGCGATTCTGGCCAACCCGGTATTGGAGCGGGCCATGTACGCCAACTGGTGGGGCCTGGGCGGGGATCGCGACACCCGCGACAAATTCCAGGAAGACCTGGATATGCTCAACAACAACCTGGGCCAACTGGGCAGCCTGTTTGATCTGGTCGGCATCGATACCGGCCTGGGCGACAATCCCACCAGCTCCATTGAACACGCCCTGGCTGGCCTGGTCGGCTCGCGCACCCCGAACGATTACGGCGTGCCCTACACCCTCACCGAAGAATTCGTTTCCGTGTACCGCATGCACCCGCTGCTGCGTGACGAGATCAAGGTGTACGACATCGGTTCCAACATCGTGGATCAGGAAATCCCCATCCAGGACACCCGCAACGGCGATGCGGAAGACCTGCTCGGTGACGTGGGCCAGGACCGCCTGTGGTATTCCTTCGGCATTACCCACCCGGGCTCGCTGACCCTGAACAACTACCCGGATTTCCTGCGCAACCTGTCCATGCCGCTGATCGGCGACATCGACATGGCCGCCATCGACGTACTGCGTGATCGTGAGCGTGGTGTGCCGCGCTACAACGAATTCCGTCGCCAGATCGGCCTCAAGCCAATCACCAGTTTTGAGGACCTGACCAGCGATCCGGAACTGCTGGCGGACCTGAAGTCGCTCTACAACAACGACATAGAAATGATCGACACCCTGGTCGGGCAACTGGCGGAAGAAACCCGCCCGGAAGGCTTCGGCTTCGGTGAGACCTCCTTCCAGATCTTCATCCTCAATGCCTCCCGTCGTCTGATGACCGACCGCTTCTTCACCACCGACTACACCGACGAGGTTTACACCGCCGGTGGCATCGACTGGGTGGAAGATCACACCATGGTGGACGTGATTCGTCGTCACTTCCCGGCGCTGGCCACCAGCCTGGTAAGCATGAACAACGCCTTTAAACCCTGGGGCCTGAACATGCCCGACGACTATCAGGACTGGTCCGCCCAGGCCAAGCAGGATCACCTGTGGGTCAACGGCGCCCTGCGCACCAGCTACGAAGAGAGCGAAGTGCCTGCCATCGAACCCATCGACATCGGCGGCCTGATCAACTCGGTGCTGTGGAAGAAAGTCCAGGATGTCACCGACGTGGCACCCCCGGGTTACAGCAAGCCGATTCACCCCCGTGGAGCCCTGGCCAAGGTGCAGTTCCAGTCCGCCGCCGGCCATAACTACAGCGGCCTGTTCCAGGGCGCCGACCACGGCCTGCTACGCCTGTCTGTCACCGGCGACCCGTCCGACCGCGGCTTCGCCCCCGGCCTGGCCCTGAAACTGATGGTGGATGGCAAGCGCTCCGAAAACGTGTCGGCGCTCTATACCCTTAGCGGGCAGGGCGACAACCACAACATCTTCGCCAACGAACTGTCGAACTACGTGCAGGCGGAAGTGAACGAAACCCTGGGCACCACGGCGTTGTTCTCACTGGTCTCCACCAAGCCCACACTGCTGGTGATGAACGACATGGCCAAAGTGAACCAGGACGGCAGCACAGCAGGCAGCGTCAAAACGCCGACGCAGGTCTACTTCGTGCCCAACCCGGATCTGAGAAACACCATCAGCACCGCCCCCCACGATTTCCGTGATGATCTCACGGCCATTCCGGCGGGCACCAAGGTGTACGACGTCTACGGCACCGACATGCAGATCCGTAAATCCATCTGGCCCTGGGTCACCGCGCGCTACGCCCGCGAGCGTCGCAACAGCGCCGTCAAAATCGGCGAACTGGTCACCCAGTCCGAGTTCACCCTGTCCCAATTCGGTGACACCGGCATCTTCTTCAAGCACCAACGCTATGAGGACCGTTAAGGGAGAGCGGCGCTAACAACGCCACCACCAGGCCCGGGCAGCCACACGCTGCCCGGGTTTTTTTATATTCCAGCTTCACCACCACATCCCGTGGGAGCGGTCGTTCGACCGCGAAACCCGCTTAGTTCAGCCCTTACTGCATTCCAGAAAACACTCCATCCTATGAATACTCTTCCCTGTGGGAGCTATGCTTGCATGGCGAACTTTCAATCCGCTAACGCAGCCTGTGTTCAACAGAACGAACGAATAATTTGTAGGATATGGCTTACAGAACACGCTAAGAGGTTGGTATAGGGTATTTGAATAAAGGGGGGCGGGGGAGGATAAGCAATAGGTAGCTCGTTCGACTTAATACGCT
>NZ_JBNPEC010000091.1:0-9051 GCF_051117345.1 Alcanivorax sp. | reverse complement strand
TCTGCGGCAAATAGGCATCTTGGAGGGGGTCGGACGGGCTCATGCCAGTGATGGTGATGGGGATGAAGTAGGACTGGAAGTCAGGATCTTCCAGGCTCTGGGCGAGGGCCTGGGAGTCGGGCACCAGGCGACGGGCCTGTACAACGGACAGACCGCCGAACCAGGCCATCTGCACTTCGTTATTGCGGAAGGCAGTGACGGCGGCGGCATAGGATTTCACCGGCACATATTTCACCGGCACGCCCAGTTGCTCTTCCAGATAGAGGGCAACCACGCCGAAGCGTTTTTCCAGTTGCGATTCATCCTGATCAGGGATGGCGGTGAAAACGAAGGTCCCGGTATGGGGTTCATTACAGGCAGACAGCAGCAGTGCTGCAAACAGGGCGGCAAGAAGCTTGAAACGCATTGTTGACTCCGTTCAATAGGGAGGCTTACCGGACAAAGTGAGAATCTGGTCGCGTGCCCGGCCAGACACGACAAGGTGATTATAGAGCGCCGGGTGCTGGATACCAGTGCACAACGCAGCCCGGAAGAGAAATCCCTGTTGGAGCCTTGCTCGCAAGGCGAATGCCCGCCAATAGGTTCTGCGGATTATTCGCCTTGCGAGCAAGGCTCCAACAGTTCTAAAGAGAGTGCGGCGAGCGACAACAGGCAGGCCCGTTTTGGCCTTTCGAAACCCGTCACTCTCAACATCCGCTAACCAGGTGGTGGCGCTTGAGGTTGCTCAATGGCTGCCGACTCCATCAAGACGGATTGTCAGGCCTGGGGCCGCCGCTCTTCCAGAAACGCCATGACCTCGGCGCGGCTGCCCTCAAAGACGATGTCCCCTTCCCGGCGGGAAAGCATGTAGTCGTACATGGGGTCGTAGTAGTCGCTGAGCAGGGTGCGGATCCAGTCTTCGTGTAGCCCGGTGTCACCGCTGATGGCCTGTACGGCCAGTGCCTCGGACAGTTGCTGGCGGAGCTGCTGGTGGCGCAGTCCGCCCAGGCGACGGCGAATGCGGTCCATGGCGGCGAGCAGTTCTTCGCCGAGATAATGGAGCGCCTGCTGTTCGCCGAAGTGCTGGCGGTATTCTTCCAGTGGCCCCACCACATAATCTTCCAGGGTCACCTGCACCCGGGATTCCAGCGTCTCGTTGATGATGATACGCGGGCAGGCCTTGATCTTGTCCTGCAGAGAAAAGGGCAGGTGGCAGCGACCGATCAGTTTGCTTTCGTCTTCCAGCAATACCCAGGCTGGGTTCCGCGCCCGCTGCTTGAGCATGGCGATGGCGAGGGCATTGTCAAAACCGATCTGGGTGGGTTGGCCGCCGGGGCGACGGCCGAAGGAGGAGCCGCGGTGATGGGCCAGGCCTTCCAGATCCACGGCATTGGTCTGGTTTTCGATGACTCGGGTCTTGGCGCAACCGGTGCGGCCGCAGAGAATCTCGAAGGGCAGGGTGGCAATGCAGGCTTCCATTTCGTCGAGCAGGAAGCGGCGCATGGCCTTGTAGCCACCGGTAACCAGCGGCGCATCGATCCCGGCTTCCCGTAGCCAGGCCTGGGTGGTCTGGCTACGCAGCCCGCCGCGGAAGCAATACAGGTAACCGTTCGAGTTGGCCTGCCACCATTGCTGCCAGGCCTGCATACGCCGTTCCCGCTCCTCGCCGCTGACCAGCTGGTTACCCAGATCAATGGCCGCCTGCTGGCCATGCTGCTTGTAGCAGATGCCGATCTGGTGGCGTTCGTCGTCGTTGATCAGGGCGATATTGGTGGTGCCGGGGAAGGCGCCCTTGGCAAATTCCACAGGGGCACGCACGTCCAGCAGGGGCGTGTCGTTCAGGAACAGGGACAGAAAATCTTGGGTGTCGTTGCGCATGGGAAGCGAGTTTAGTGCAGCTACAAGCTACAAGCTACAAGCTACAAGCTACAAGCTACAAGCTACAAGCTACAAGCTACAAGCTACAAGCTACAAGCTACAAGCTACGCTCTTTGGATAGGGAAAGGTTGGGAAGTTCCCTGAGGCCTTGGCATTTCTACGAAGCCGCTGTAGGAGTACCTCTTGAGGTGCGAACCGCGCTTGCGCGGAAATCGACCGCAGGGCGATCAGGAACCTCAGGGCTCGACAGGTTTTGCTGACCGGGAAATATGAAGCCTGAACAGACACAGGAATCGCGCCGCGAGCGACGCTCCTACTGTTTTTTGCAAGCCACCCACAAAAAACGCGGGCAGGGCGCTATGTGATTAGCACGGCCCTGCCCGCGTTGCAGCTTGCGGCTTGACGCTTGTAGCTGTTTTTTACTCCGCCGGGCGGATCTGGCCGGCCAGGTGCGGCTTGATGCCATCGTTGGCGAGCAGGCGGAAGTCGCTGCCGCCATCTACGGGCTTGTTCTCGAACTTCACGGTGGCGGGGATGAACATTGGCAGTTTGAACTGCACATCCACAGTAAAGGCTTCTTCCGGCAGCTGGTTCTGCAGCTCGGCCAGGCAGCGGGCCTTGGACCACATGCCGTGGGCGATCTGGCGTTTGAAGCCGAACAGTTTGGCGGACAGCGGGTACAGGTGGATCGGGTTACGATCGCCGGACACCGCGCCGTAGCGACGGCCGGTGTCACCAGGCACTTTCCATTCTACCGTGTCGGTGGCCGGCTGCGGCTTGGGCGCATCCTTCTTCTTGCTGCTGCTACCGCCGCCGCTGCGGAAGAAATTCACCGATTCGCTTTCCCAGACGCGCTCACCGCCGGTGCTGATGCTGGTGAAGATGGAGAACTCGTAGCCCTTGTCCACCTTGGTCAGGTTACCCAGGAAGCATTTCACGTTCAGCTGCTCGCGCTCACTGATCGGGCGGTACTGGGTGATGCTGTTGCGCACGTGCACCAGGCCCATGGCCGGGAACGGAAAGCCGTCGCTGAGGATCAGGGCCATATGCAGCGGGAAGGCGTGCATGTGCGGGTAGGTCACTGGCAGCTTGCCGTCGGCGGCGAAGCCACACACCTTGCGGTAGGCCGCCAGGTGCTTTTCGTCCAGTGCCACGTCGTTCAGCCGCAGGCCGATGTCCGGCAGGGTAGGGTTGCTGCCCGGCTTGACGGTGGCGCGCAGGACCGCCTTGGCGAAGTTGATCACCATGGGGGGCGCATTTCGCAGTTCGCGGAATTTTACCTCACTCATTACTCGATCCTTTCCCGTTGGTCGTGTGGTGGTCTCAGACCCATGATCTTTATGTCCCTGCGTTGTGACGACAGAGGCGCAAAGAGCATGGAACGACGACAGGGAAGGAGTATAGAGCAGGGCAGGCGACACGCTATTGGCCGCGCAGACAGGCTGTATAGGGACTAAAGCACACGCAAGGAAAACTGTGATGAAGGTTTGCTGCCGGGAAGAATAGGTCGCCGCCCGGGGATCATTGATCCGGTTTGGATTTCCAGAAGCCGACGCCGAAATAGATAAGCCGCAGCTGCTTTTCTGCGGTGCCGAGCACCTGGTTCTGACCGAACTCGTCGTCCTCTTCCAGTTCCAGCATTTCCTGGGTCAGGGCGGTTACGTTGTTGACCACCAACCCCGCCATCATCTGCAGATCTTCCGCATTTACATGGTTAAGGAAGGGGAAGCGGGCCATGTCCATGGCCAGCTCGTTGGTGAACATGCGGATTTCCCGGCGGATGGCGTTGCGCATGGTGGGGGTGCCGCCGGCCAGTTCCTTGGAGACGAACAGGAAGTGGGCCCGGTTATTGCGGACATAATTGAAGTACACCTCCAGAGAACCACGCAGCATTCGCTCGTTGGGCAATTCTTCCTGACGGACCTGGCGCATCATGTGGCGCAGAGTGCGGAAGGATTCATCCAGCAGCGTCAGACCCAGGGCGCTCATGTCCGGGAAATGCCGGTAGAAGGCGGTGGGTACCACGCCGGCACGCTTGGTGACTTCGCGCAGGCTGAGGCTGGAGAAGGGAGCTTTCTTGACGACCAGATCCAGCGCCGCCGCCATTAACGCTTCACGGGTTTGGCCCCGTTTCGGCTTGCGGGCTCTGCTGGTGGTTTCCTTGGTCATTACCGGTCGCCTCTGCATTGGGGTTCAGGTCGCAGGTCAGGCCTGGCCGGCACTTTCTTTCCCCCTGTTTCCGGTTGGCCGGGGAGGGATGTGCCGGGGTGGTGGCGGGCTTTAGACACCAGCAGACCCTGAAAATACGCTGTAAATTCTCCTCGTTGTGGGCCCGTGATGCAACTGGTGCGCAACAAACATGTGTAACTTCATGATAATGAAGGTGTTTACAAATTTAAGTGTACAGGTGTTGACTTGAATCGCGGGTCTATGAATAATGCGTACAACTGTTCACTTACAGGGATGAACCCAATGAACGCAATGACACAGACCTCCAGCCGTTTTCAGCAAGGCCTCACCCGCCTGCTGCAGTCCCGTGTGGCGGATATTCTTTCCTATCCCCACGGCGTTGACCGTTATCTGGAAGTGTTTAATCCGCTGTGGTCCGTTAACGAGGTGCGCGCCAAGGTAGAGGCTGTGCACTACCTGACCGAAGACAGCGTGACCCTGACCCTGCGCCCCAATCACAACTGGGAAGGCTTTATTCCGGGTCAGTTCGTGCAGCTTTCCGTCACCATTGATGGCAAGCGTCAGACTCGCTGTTATTCACCGGCCAACTCCCTGCACCGCGCTGACGGTTGCATCGAGCTGACCGCTAAAGTGCACGCCAACGGCTTTGTTTCCCGCCATCTGCGTGAACAACTGAGTGTTGGCGACGTGGTGCTGCTGTCCCAGGCGGACGGCGAGTTTGCCCTGCCGGCACAGCGTCCGGAGCAAGTGCTGCTGATCAGTGGCGGCAGTGGTATCACCCCGGTGATGTCCATGCTGCGCACCTTGTGTGACGAAGGCTTCAGCGGCCCGATCACCTTCCTGCATTACGCCAACAGCGCTGCCGACATGATCTACGCCAGCGAGCTGGACGAGATTGCGCGGGCTCACGACAACGTGACCCTGGTGCGCTGCTTCAATGATGAGGGTGAACAGGGCGAACTTTCCGGTCTGTTTTCCCGTGAACATCTGTACATTGCTGCGCCTGAATTTGCACAGGCAACCACTTTTCTGTGTGGCCCGCCGCCGATGATGGCAGCGGTGGAAAAAGTCTGGGAAGAGGACGGCCTGGCAGAGCGTCTGCACAAGGAGCAGTTCACCCTGGCGACGCCGCAGATCGAAAGCGACAGCGCCGAAGGCGAAGTGCGCTTCGTACAGAGTGAAAAAATGGCCGTTAACAACGGCGCCACCCTGCTGGAGCAGGCCGAGTCCGCCGGGCTTACCCCGGAATCCGGTTGCCGCATGGGTATCTGCCACGCCTGTACCTGCCGCAAGACCGCCGGTGAAGTGCGCGATATCCGCACCGGTGAGATCACCAGTGGTGAAGAAGACATTCAAATTTGCATCAGCGTGCCGGTGGGCACGGTGACGCTCGACATCTAAACGGAATTACCCAAACCGAAGCGTCCTGAGACGAATCTTCAAACCGGGTTTAAGGAGAAAGCACATGAGTATTTTCAGCAACTTGACTGCCGAACAATTCGAGACCATTGGCCAGGAACTGGACGCCATCCGTAACCGTGAAATGGCGGACCTGGGCGAAGAAGATGCCACCTATATCCGCACCCTGATCAAGCGTCAGCGTCGCCTGGAAATTGCCGGTCGCGGCCTGCTGATGGCGGGTTTCCTGCCGCCGGCATGGCTGGCCGGTGTGGCTTGTCTGTCTGCCTCCAAGATCCTGGACAACATGGAAATCGGCCATAACGTGATGCACGGCCAGTACGACTGGATGGGCGATCCGGCCATCAACTCCAAAGTCTTTGACTGGGACAACACCTGCACCAACACGGCCTGGAAGCAGACCCACAATTTCGAGCACCACACCTTCACCAACGTGCTCGACAAGGACCATGACATTGGTTACGGCATCCTGCGCATGTCGGAAGACCAGGAGTGGGAACCCCGCTTCCTGTTCAACCCGATCCTGGCAGGTATCCTGGCGATCTTCTTCCAGCACTTTGTGGCGATTCAGAGCCTCAAGCTGGAGGACTACCTGATCTACAAGACCAAGACCAAGGAAGAGGTGAAGGCCGAATTCAAGCCGACCTGGAAGAAGATGCGCAAGCAGCTGGTCAAGGACTATCTGCTGTTCCCGGCCCTGGCGGGTCCGTTCGCTCCCTTCGTGTTCGCCGGTAATATGGCGGCCAATGTGGCGCGCAACCTGTGGTCTTCCCAGGTGATTTATAACGGTCACTTCCCGGAAGAGGTGGAGCAGTTCCCGGAATCCGTGATTGAGAACGAGACCCGCGGTCAGTGGTATGTACGTCAGCTGCTCGGCTCGGCCAACTTTGAAGGCGGCCGTCTGATGCATGTGATGAGCGGCAACCTGAGTTTCCAGATCGAGCACCACCTGTTCCCCGATCTGCCGGCTCACCGTTACGCCCGCATCGCTCCTGAAGTGCGTGCCATCTGCGAAAAACATGGCCTGCCGTACAACACCGGCTCTTTCGTGAAGCAGTCCCTGAGCGTCTGGAAGCGGATCTTCAAGCTGTCCCTGCCCAACAAAACGGAAGGCGACAGCAAGAAAGGCCCGCTCAATGGTCTGCGAGCCAAAGTGGTGTCCCTGACCCGTGAACCTGAGTCAGAGACCCGCAAGGCTGCCTGATTGCTCCAGGTAGTCTGATCTCCTGGTTCGGGCCGGTCCTGCGCTGGTTCCGGCCCTGCCATCCTTATGCTACTCTCAGTCGATCTGAGAGTAGCTTTTTTATTTGGGGACAAGGCAGAACGCATGGCAGAAATGACAGATTCCGGTGTGCTGTTGCGAATGGCCTATAAGGCCATGATTAACGCCGGTATTGATGCCGATGCCGTGTTGGCAGAAGTCGGTCTCGACAAATCCATCCTTCAGGTGCCGGACCTGCGTACGCCCCATGACGCCCAGGAATGGTTCTGGCAGGCGCTGGAGAAGGTCTCCGGTGATGAACACATCGGCCTGCATCTGGGTGAGCACATTCCGGTCTACAAGGGCCAGGTACTGGAATACCTGTTCCTTTCCAGTCCCACCTTTGGTGAAGGCCTCAAGCGAGCCCTGGATTACCAGCGACTGCTGTCCGATGCCGCCCAGGGGGAATTGTTTGAAGAAGGCGACCGTGTCTTCCTCAAGCAGATGATCTGGAGCAAACGCCTTAGCCATCTCAACGAATGCATGATGATGGGCGTGATCAAGTTTTTCCGCTTTGTTACCGACGGCGCCTTCGAGCCACTGGAAGTGCACTTTGGTCATACTCGCCATGCGGACAAGCAGGAATACGAGCGTTTGTTCGATTGCCCGGTGAAATTCGACATGCCGAGCATTGGCATGTACTTCGATGCCCGGGTCATGAATTTGCCGTCTGCCCACCATGAGCCGGAACTGCTGCACCTGCACGAACAGCTCGCCAGTGAGCAGGTGGCGCGACTGGAAAAGCAGGACCTGGTGGCCCAGGTCAACCGCTTGATCGGTGAGCTGCTGGAATCTGGGCACGCTAACCTGGAAGAAGTGGCCGAGCGTTTGGGCATCAAGGCCCGTCAGTTACGGACTCGCCTTGCCGATGCCGGTACCAATTTCAACCAGCTGGTCGCCGACTATCGTTGCCGCCTGGCCAAACGTCTTCTCGCCGGCACTGAGGAATCCATTGACGAAATTGTCTATCTCACCGGTTTCTCGGAACCGTCCACCTTCTATCGTGCTTTCAAACGCTGGGTCGGCATGACCCCGATCGAATATCGCAAGTTGAAGGCAGAAGAAGACGCAGCGGAGAACAGCTGAACGTTGCCAGCGCAAAGTTGAAAGCAAAAGAAAGGCGCCACTGGCGCCTTTCTTTTGCGATTTGTCGTAGCAATATTTTCATGCGTCACCATGTGGTCGTGCCATTATTCTTCGTCTCACCCGCTTGTGAGGCATCCATCAAAACGTTTAATCGGTGTTAACCAGTGAAAGAGTCTCTGCGCAAAGTGTTCTCCCCCATTCTCACCCCTTTTGAATCCGGTGCTGACAACTATGCCTATCGCCCCTCGCACCGGAAAATTCTGATCGTGGTCGGTGCGTTGTTTCTGGTGCTTTCCATTGGGGCCTTGGCGGCAACGCTGGTCGCTGAGCTGTATGGTGGATTGATACCCGTGGCGGTCTTCCTGGCGGTGGGTCTGGTGTGTGAAGTGGTGGGCTTGCTGGGCAGTGACAAGGCGGTAGCCCGGATGTGGAAGAGCAAGTAATCCGGTCTGGTAGAGTTTGCTAAACCGTTGGAGCCTTGTTCACAAGGCTGCAACGTTCAATCCAGAGGGGCTCTCTATTCAGAGCACCATGGCGGCGAGCCAGCCTGCGGCAATGAGTGGCAGGTTGTAATGAATAAAAGTGGGTATCACCGTGTCGCGAATATGGTCGTGCTGGCCATCGGCATTCAGGCCAGCGGTGGGCCCCAGCGTGGAATCCGACGCCGGTGAGCCGGCGTCGCCCAGTGCCGCAGCGCTGCCGACCAGAGCGGCGGTGGCCAGCGGGGAGAAACCCAGTGCCAGGCAGAGCGGCACATACAGGGTGGTGATGATGGGAATGGTGGAGAACGACGAGCCGATCCCCAGCGTCACAAACAGGCCGAGCAGCAATAGCAGCGCCGCTGCCACCGGTGGGCTTTGCAGGCCACTGGTCACGCTTTCCACCAGTATCGGCACCTGTCCGCTGGCACCGACCACGGCGGCATAGCCGTTGGCGGCAATCATGATAAAGCCGATCAGGGACATCATTTTCACGCCCAGGGTAAAGGCATCCTGGGATTCCCGCCAGGGCACCACGCCCCCCGCCGTAAATACCAGAAACCCCACCAATGCCCCGAGAATAATCGAGTCGCTGTAAAGCTGTAGCCCCAGGGCGGCGGCCAGGGCAATGGCGGCGACGATGACGTTGCGGGGGGAGAGCGGCGCGTGTTGTTCTTCGCCCGGCAGTTCAACCGGTCGGTAGTCGCGAGGCTTGCGGTAGCGGATAAACGCCAGGATCAGGCCCACCACCATGCCCAC
>NZ_JBNPEC010000108.1:0-9100 GCF_051117345.1 Alcanivorax sp. | reverse complement strand
CGGTTCCCTGTTGGCCGGCACCGAAGAGGCCCCAGGTGACGTGGAGCTGTTCCAGGGCAGCTACTACAAGGCGTATCGGGGCATGGGCTCCATGGGTGCCATGTCCGGCTCTACCGGTTCCTCTGACCGCTACTTCCAGGATGCCGCCGCCGGCATCGAGAAGCTGGTGCCGGAAGGTATCGAAGGCCGGGTCCCCTACAAAGGCCCCATGAGCGCCATCGTTCACCAGCTGATGGGAGGCCTGCGCGCCTCCATGGGCTACACCGGCTGTGCCACCATCGAAGAGATGCGCACCAAGCCGGAATTCGTGAAAGTTACCAACGCGGGCATGAAAGAATCCCATGTTCATGACGTGACAATCACCAAGGAAGCGCCGAACTATCCGGTAGGCTGAAGCCCGCCACCTAGTGTCAGCGATAACGATTCAGGGCCGGCGTTGCCGGCCCTTGTATTTACAGCCTGCCAGCCAGGCGCCAGCGGAAAGCGAGCCATGCAAGATATCCATGCCCAGCGCATCCTGATTCTGGACTTCGGTTCCCAATACACCCAGCTGATCGCCCGCCGGGTGCGGGAGATCGGCGTGTACTGTGAAATCCGTGCCTTCGACATGACCGCCGAGGAAATCCGCGAGTTTGCGCCCAAGGGCATCATTCTTTCCGGTGGCCCGGAGTCTGTCACCGCCGCCGAAACGCCCCGTGCCCCCGAGGCGGTATTCGAGGCCGGCATCCCGGTGCTGGGTATCTGCTACGGCATGCAGACCATGGCCGAGCAGTTGGGCGGCAAGGTGATTGCCGGTGAAAAGCACGAATTCGGCTACGCCCGAGTAGCCAAGGCGGAAAAGAACCGCCTGCTGGACGGCATCGTCGACCATGAAGAGCAGGGCAAGGAATACCTGGACGTGTGGATGAGCCACGGTGACCGTGTCGGCGAGATGCCGTCGGGTTTCGTGGCTATCGCCACCACCGGCAGCTGCCCCATTGCCGGCATGGCCAACGACGAAAAACGTTTCTATGGCATCCAGTTCCACCCGGAAGTTACCCACACCCTGCAGGGCGGCCGCCTGCTGGAGCGCTTTGTGCGCGAGCTGTGCGAGTGTGAAGCTCTGTGGACGCCGAGCAACATCATCAGCGATGCCATCGACACCATCCGCGAGCAGGTAGGCACTGACGAAGTGATCCTGGGCCTGTCCGGCGGGGTGGATTCCTCCGTGGTGGCAGCACTGCTGCACAAGGCCATCGGCGACCAGCTCACCTGTGTGTTCGTGGATAACGGCCTGCTGCGTCACCAGGAAGGTGACCAGGTCATGGAAATGTTCGCCGACAACATGGGCGTGAAAGTGATCCGGGTGGACGCGGAAGACAACTTCCTCGGCAAACTGGCCGGCGAGGCGGATCCGGAGCTGAAGCGCAAGATTATCGGCAACACCTTTATCGATATCTTCGACGATCAGGCCAGCAAGCTGAAAAACGCCAACTGGCTGGCCCAGGGCACCATCTACCCGGACGTGATCGAATCCGCCGCCAGCAAGACCGGCAAGGCCCACGTGATCAAGAGCCATCACAATGTGGGCGGCCTGCCGGAAGACATGAAGCTCAAGCTTGTCGAGCCTCTGCGTGAGCTGTTCAAGGACGAAGTGCGCAAGATCGGCCTGGAACTGGGCCTGCCCTACGACATGGTCTACCGTCACCCCTTCCCGGGGCCGGGCCTGGGCGTGCGTATCCTCGGTGAAGTGAAAAAGGAATACGCCGACACCCTGCGTCTGGCGGACCATATCTTCATCGAAGAGCTGCGCGCCGCCGGCCTGTACCACAAGACCAGCCAGGCCTTCGCCGTGTTCCTGCCGGTCAAGTCAGTGGGCGTAGTGGGCGATGCCCGCCGCTACGAATACGTGGTGGCTCTGCGTGCCGTGGAAACCATCGACTTCATGACCGCCCGCTGGGCGCACCTGCCCTACGAGTTCCTGGAGCTGGTCTCCAGCCGGATCATCAACGAGATTCCCGGCATCAGCCGGGTGACCTACGATATTTCGTCCAAGCCACCGGCCACCATTGAGTGGGAATAACAAAAAAGGCGGCCAATGGCCGCCTTTTTTGTGTCGGATACAGCTTTTGCCTTGTGTTTGATCTATTCTGAACAGATCGATTCAGGAAATTGCTTATGGAAAAGCGACTGACAGTATTGCTCGCCGCGCTAATGGCCGGCGGCGTATCTGGTTGTGTGGTTGTGCCGACTCCAGATCGATCCTATGCCTCACCATGTCAGACCATGAGCACCAGAATGACACTGATGCCGATCAATGTGGCTAGCTCCACGGGCAGCTATGACAGCTCAACCGGCATGGGGTCCCTGCTTCTTTTCCCGGCAACGGCGCTGGTGTCTGGGGCCTTGGTTGGGGCCAATAATCTCTACAACATGGGGGAGGAGCGGATTTCCTGCAAAGCATGATGGCGATTGCTTGAAAACTGTCCAGATTTGCTTAGAATACGCTCCCTTGCTGGATTCTTTGCCCGAATGACGGGCAGAAAGGTGGGTTTAACGGCTCATACCCGGCCAGAATTCATTCCGTTTCAGTCAGTTGCGCACGCCGGCCGCTGGGGTCGGGGTTGTTGTGCCCGTTATGGTGGCATACAATGCGCGCCTATTTACTGAGGCGGTGAGGCATCCTGCCTCGTTATCGATAACAGATTGGAGGTTCACGACATTAAGCGTGGAGGCAAAGGCCGCGAGCAGCGCGCCAATATAAATCAGCAAATCCAGGCAACCGATGTTCGGTTGATTGATGTAGACGGTGAGCAGGTCGGTATTGTGACCCTGCAGGAAGCGCTGGAGAAAGCCACCGGAAAGCAGATGGATTTGGTGGAAATCTCCCCTGGTGCGGAACCACCGGTTTGTCGAATCATGGATTACGGCAAGCATCTGTTTGAAGCCAAACAGAAGGCCAAGGAAGGGCGCAAGAAACAGCGCCAGACCCAGGTCAAGGAAATCAAATTCCGTCCCGGCACCGACATTGGTGACTATGAGGTGAAACTGCGTAACCTCATTCGTTTCCTCGAGGCCGGCGACAAAGCGAAAATCACCGTCCGTTTCCGCGGTCGGGAGATGGCTCACCAGGAACTGGGCCGGGATCTTCTCGCACGTATCGAGAAGGATCTGGAAGAGTACGGTTCTGTTGAGCAACGTCCGAACATGGAAGGGCGCCAGATGATCATGGTGCTCAGCCCGGGCAAAAAGAAGAAACAGCCGTAACTGGTTGTTGAACTAACTAACCAACTTGAGAAGGTACCATGCCTAAAATCAAGACAAACCGTGGGGCTGCCAAGCGTTTCAAAAAAACCGCCTCCGGTTTCAAGCGCAAGCAGGCATTCAAAAACCACATCCTGACCAAGAAGTCTGCCAAGACTATTCGTCAGCTGCGTCCCAAAACCGAAGTGCATGATTCTGATGTCGCTCTGGTTAAACGCATGATGCCCTACGCATAACTGATACGGTTTTTGGAGATCTGAAAAATGGCACGAGTAAAGCGTGGTGTGCAGGCCCGTCGTCGGCACAAGAAAATTCTCAAGCAGGCTAAAGGCTACTACGGTGCCCGCAGCCGTGTATTCCGTGTAGCGGTTCAGGCCGTTACCAAAGCCGGTCAGTACGCCTACCGCGACCGTAAGGTGCGTAAGCGTCAGTTCCGTCGTCTGTGGATTGTTCGTATCAACGCCGCTGCGCGTCTGAACGGCCTGTCCTACAGCCGTCTGATCGATGGTCTGAAGAAAGCGTCCATCGAAGTAGACCGTAAAGTACTGGCGGACATCGCTGTCCGCGATCAGGCGACCTTTAGCGCTTTGGCCGAAAAAGCCAAAGCGAGTCTCACCGCCTGATTACTGTTTCGTCCTAGACAAAACAGCATACTCAACGGGGGAAGAGCTCGCGCTCTTCCCCCGTTTTTGTTTGAAAAAAGACCAGTGGCAAGCTACAAGCTACAAGCTGCAACACGATTCCACCTTGCAGCCACACGATAACGCTTTCCCCGCGCCGTAATGTGTCGGCGCGGCTCAAGTGGTAGTCGGTGGCAGGGCTCTGAACCGCGTTGCAGCTTGTAGCTTGCAGCTTGCAGCTTTGTAAAGACTGCGGAGTCTTAAATGGAAAATCTCAACGCCCTGGTGGACGCTGCCCTGGCAGATGTCGAACAGGCTGGCGATATCCGGGCCCTGGACGATGTGCGGGTGAAATACCTGGGTAAGAAAGGCGAGATCAGCGCCCTGATGAAGGGCCTTGGCAAGTTGAGCGCAGAAGAGCGCCCTCAGGCCGGCGCGGTGATCAACGAAGGCAAACAGAAAGTGCAGGATGCCATCGCCACCCGCAAGCATGCCATGGAAGAAGCGGCCCTGGCCGAGCAGTTGGCCAGCGAAACCGTGGACGTGACCTTGCCGGGCCGGGGCGAGTTACCCGGCAACCTGCACCCGGTCACCCGTATGCGTCGCCGCATTGAAGATTTCTTTCTCCGCCTGGGTTTCGATATTTCCGAAGGCCCGGAAGTGGAAGACGACTTCCATAATTTCGAAGCCCTGAATATTCCGTCCCACCACCCGGCGCGGGCCATGCACGACACCTTCTATTTCGGTGACGGCCGCCTGCTGCGCACGCATACCTCACCGGTACAGGTGCGGGTGATGGAGCAGGGCAAGCCCCCGTTCCGCATCATTGCCCCGGGCCGGGTGTACCGTTGCGACTCCGATCTGACTCACACCCCCATGTTCCACCAGGTGGAAGGCCTGCTGGTGGACAAGGGCGTCACCTTCGCCGACCTGCGCGGCACCGTGGCGGAATTCCTCAAATTCGTGTTTGAAGTGGAAGACTTGCCGGTGCGTTTCCGCCCCAGCTACTTCCCGTTCACCGAGCCCAGCGCCGAAGTGGATGTGGGTTGCGTCAGCTGTGGTGGCGAAGGCTGCCGGGTGTGTTCCCACACCGGTTGGCAGGAAGTCATGGGCTGCGGCATGGTGCACCCGTCCGTGCTGGAGCACGGTGGCGTGGATGCCAACGAATACAGTGGTTTTGCCTTCGGCATGGGCGTGGAGCGCCTCACCATGCTGCGTTATGGCGTCAACGACCTGCGGTTGTTCTTCGAAAACGACACCCGCTTCCTGTCCCAGTTCGGTTAAGGCGTTTCTGTACCGTCAGGCCGCCGTTGGAGCCTTGTTCACAAGGCGAATTCTCCCGGCGGCCAAACAGAAACTCCCATGATTTAAAGGAATTCGACAATGCGTTTTAACGAAGCCTGGTTGCGGGAATGGGTCAACCCCGCCATCGATACCGACACCCTGGTGCAGCAACTGACCATGGCCGGCCTGGAAGTGGATGCCGTGGAACCTGCCGCACCGGCCTTTACCGGCGTGGTCGTCGGCCAGGTAGAAAGCTGTGAGCCGCACCCGGATGCAGACAAGCTGCGCGTCTGCCAGGTCAGCAATGGCGCCGATACCACCCAGGTGGTGTGCGGTGCGGCCAACGTGCGTCCCGGCCTGAAAATCCCCTTCGCGCAAGTGGGCGCCGTCCTGCCCGGCGATTTCAAGATCCAGCAAACCCAGCTGCGTGGCGTGGAATCCTCCGGCATGTTGTACGGCGCCTCCGAGCTGGGCCTGGAAGATCTCATCGATGGGTTGATGGAACTGCCGGACGACGCCCCGGTGGGTACCGACTTCCGCAAGTACCTGCAGTTGGATGACGCCGTCATTGAAGTGGACCTGACCCCCAACCGGGCAGACTGCCTGAGCCTGCGCGGCATCGCCCGCGAAGTCGGGGTGATGAACCAGAGCCCGCTGATCAATGCGGCCATCGACAAGGTGGCGCCGGCCATCGACGACACCCTTACCGTGAACCTGGCAAACAGCCAGGGCTGCCCCCGCTACCTGGGCCGCGTGATCAAGGGCGTTAACGTCAATGCTGACAGCCCGTTGTGGATGATCGAGCGCCTGCGCCGTGCCGGCCTGCGCACCATTGATCCCATTGTTGACGTGACCAACTACGTGCTGCTGGAACTGGGGCAGCCGCTGCATGCCTTCGATCTGGCCAAGCTCAACGGCGGCATCACCGTACGCAACGCCAACGCCGATGAAAAACTGCTGACTCTCGACGACCAGGAACTGACCCTGCGCGACGACACCCTGGTGATCGCCGACGATAGCCAGGCGTTGGCCCTGGCCGGTGTCATGGGCGGCAAGCCGTCCTCCGTCACCAGCCACACCCAGGACATCTTCCTGGAATGCGCCTTCTTCGCGCCCCTGGCCATTGCCGGCAAGGCCCGCTCCTACGGCCTGCACACGGATTCCTCCCACCGCTTCGAGCGGGGCGTGGACCCGCAGCTGCAGAACGAGGCCATCGAACGCGCCACCGCCCTGATCCTGGATATCGCCGGCGGCCAGCCGGGCCCGGTCAGCGAAGCGGTAGACGAAGACAAGCTGCCACGCCAGGCGGAAATCGCCCTGCGTGCAGATCGCATCGAAGGCCTGCTCGGCATGGGCCTGCCCGCCGAACAGGTGGAAGACATCCTCAGCCGCCTGGGCATGGAAGTGTCCACCCAGGAAAACGGCGAGGAGTGGATGGTGCTGGCCCCCAGCTGGCGCTTCGACATGGCCATCGAGGCCGACCTGATCGAGGAGCTGGCGCGCATCTACGGCTATGAAAAACTGCCCAGCCGTGTGCCTGCCGGCTCCCCCTCCGGCGAGCCGGTGGCCGAGCAGACCGTCAACCAGCGCCGCCTGGGCGACGCCCTGATCGATCGCGGTTACCTGGAAGCGATCACTTACACCTTCGTGGAACCGGGCCTGCTCAAGCAGGTGGAGCCGCGTGTCGAGCCGCTGCCGCTGCTCAACCCCATCTCCACGGACCTGGGCGTCATGCGTACCACCTTGCTGGCTGGCCTGTTCAGCACCGCCCGCCATAACCTGAACCGCCAGGCCGATCGCCTGCGCCTGTTCGAAACCGGCCTGCGCTTCGTGCCCACCGGTCAGTCTGAGGGCGAAGAGAGCCTGGAGCAGACCCCGATGATCGCTGGCCTGCTCTACGGCAGCGCTCAGCCGCAGAACTGGGAAGGAAAGCGCCCGGTGGACTTCTTCGACCTGAAAGGGGATGTGGAAGCCCTGCTGACCCTGTCCGACGCCGACGCCTTCAGCTTCGAGCCCGGCGAGCATCCCGCCCTGCACCCGGGCCAGACCGCCGCGCTCAAGCGTGACGGCGAAGTGGTCGGCTACCTGGGCCGCATTCACCCGCGTCTGGCCGCCGACCTGGACCTGCCCGCCCAGCTCTACGCCTTCGAACTGGCCCTGGCCCCGCTGCTGGACGGCGTACTGCCGCACTTTGCCGGTGTGTCAGATCAGCCCCGCATGCGCCGTGATCTGGCCTTCGTGGTCGAAGACAGCGTGCCGGCCGGCGAGCTGGTGGCGGCGGTCCGTGACGCCTGTGACGAACGTCTCACAGGGGTGCGGATTTTTGATATATATCAAGGTGATAGCATCGGGGAAAATCGCAAAAGCCTCGCTTTGGGCTTGACCTTCCAGGACCGTTCACGCACTCTTAAGGATCAAGAGGTAAACGACCTGGTGGATGCCGTAGTATCCCAGTTAAAACAACAGTTTAACGCCGCCTTAAGGGACTGATTAAGGAAGGGTTAGGGAGCTATTGATGGGAGCGCTGACCAAAGCGGACATGGCCGAGCGTTTGTTCGAAGAGCTTGGCCTGAACAAACGTGAAGCGAAAGAAATGGTGGAGATGTTCTTCGAAGAAATCCGCCATTCGCTGGAAAACAACGTGCCCGTGAAACTCTCCGGCTTCGGCAACTTTGATCTCAGGGACAAGAGTGAACGGCCAGGACGCAACCCGAAAACCGGTGAGGAAATTCCCATCACCGCCCGCCGGGTTGTCACCTTCCGTCCAGGACAAAAATTAAAACAACGGGTTGAGGACTATGCTGGAACCAAGTCATAACGACGAATTACCGGCGATTCCAGGGAAGCGTTATTTCACCATTGGTGAAGTCAGCGACCTGTGTGACGTAAAACCGCACGTACTGCGCTACTGGGAGCAGGAATTTCCCCAGCTCAAGCCGGTCAAGCGCCGCGGCAACCGTCGCTATTACCAGCGCCAGGACGTGCTGATGATCCGCCAGATCCGCAGCCTGCTGTACGATCAAGGCTTCACCATCGGCGGCGCCCGTCAGCAGCTCACCGGCGCCAACAACGTGGAACAGGCCACCCAGTACCACCAGCTCATCAAGCAGATGATCGTGGAGATGGAAGAGGTCCTCGACGTCCTAAAAGCCTCATAACCTCCGTTTCCCGTAGGAGCCATGCTTGCCATGGCGAACCAAGCCCCGGGCAGCCTAGCTCCCGGGGCTTTTTTAATGCCTGGGCGGCAGCTGTAGGAGCCCATGCTCGCATGGCGAAAGGCCAACAGGCCCCTTCGACCTGGCAGAAACACTCCATCCATTGCGCACTCACCAACGCATAGACGCGGGCAAAGGCATTCCCGCAGGCACCGCCCCCCTCCCGCGTTGCCCCTTGCAGCTTGAAGCTTGCGTCTTCATCGCTCAAACCCTGACCAAACAGCACTTTACCGGTTCCATCCCCCCACCAAATCCGCTATGATTGCCGCCGCTTTGGTAGCTCTGCCTACCAAGCACATCTCGGGGCGTAGCGCAGCCTGGTAGCGCACTTGCATGGGGTGCAAGGGGTCGGAGGTTCGAATCCTCCCGTCCCGACCAATCGAGATACAAAAAAGCCCGGCTGTTTCCAGCCGGGCTTTTTTGTGCCTGACATTCAGCGAAGGAACAAACGCCTGGCCCCACCGTAGGAGGGTCGCTCGCGGCGCGATCTCGCTCTTCCTCATCCATCCCCATCCCTGTCATGCGCAAATCCCGACAATCTCTGTCAGCCAGATACGAAAAAGCAGGTAAGAGAAATCTGGTAGCGTTTATGTGTTGTGATATGGTTCTCAGATAAAAATGAATAGCTTTCAGGTAAGGAATACTTGGGCAAAGAAAAAGGGGAGTTTGATGCCGGATTGTCCATTTTGTGCTGTGCCAGTAGCTTTAGGAGATGGCACAGAAATAAATAACGAATTG
>NZ_JBNPEC010000200.1:6480-9309 GCF_051117345.1 Alcanivorax sp. | reverse complement strand
ACCAGATCCACTCACCCTGCAGCAGCCGTTTCCTCCTTCCAGAAGCTGAGCTACCCAGCGTCTGAGGCATAGCGTCGCACCTAACCCTCGCCGTCCACGTTCGTCACGCAACGGCCACACAGCTCCGGATGCGCAGCGTGGGAGCCCACATCCGGCTGGTGGTGCCAGCAGCGTGCGCACTTGCCATACTCACTGGCCAGCACCTGCACCTTCAACCCGCTCACCGCCGTATCTTCCAGCTCGGCAGGCGCCTCGCCCAGCGGCTTGAGGGTGGCCGCTGAGGTAATGGTGACGAAGCGCAGCTCATCGCCCAGACGATTCAGCAGCGCCTGTTGCTTGTCATCCACATAGAGCACCACCTCGGCACTGAGCCCGCCCTTGATCAGCTTGTCGCGGCGGGCATTCTCGATGGCCTTGTTCACCGCCTGCTTCACATCCTGCATCTGCTGCCAGAAGCTGCGATCCATATCTGCATCGGTGAGAGCGAAAAGCCCTGTATACCATTCCGCCAGGAATACGGAGTCGAGGCGCTCGCCGGGCAGGTTTTCGTAGATTTCCTCGGCGGTAAAGCTGAGCACCGGTGCCATCCAGCGCACCAGCGCCTGGGCGATATGATAAAGGGCCGTCTGGCAGGAGCGACGCGCCACGGAATCCGCCTGGGTGGTGTACTGGCGATCCTTGATGATATCCAGGTAGAAGCCGCCCAGATCCAGGGCACAGAAGTTGTGCAGTTTCTGGTAGACCTGATGGAAATGGTAACCCTCGTACAGCTCCTGAATGTCTTCCTGCAGTTGCAGGGCGCGATCGACGATATAGCGATCCAGCGCCAGCATCTGCTCCGGCTCAAGGGCGTCAGCCGGGTCGAAACCGCTCAGGTTGGAGAGCAGGAAACGGCTGGTATTGCGGATGCGCCGATAGCTGTCGCCCATCTGCTTGAGGATGTCCTTGGACACGGACATCTCGCCACGATAATCGGTAGCCGCCACCCACAGGCGCAGGATATCGGCGCCCAGGTCATTCCACACTTCCTGAGGGGCGATCACATTGCCGACGGACTTGGACATCTTGCGGCCATGCTCATCCACGGTGAAACCATGGGTCAGCACGGTCTTGTAAGGTGCTGCATCGCGAACCGCCAGGCTGGTCAGCAACGAAGACTGGAACCAGCCACGGTGCTGGTCAGACCCTTCCAGATACAGGTCTGCCGGGGTGTTCAGCTGCTCACGTTGGTCCAGCACGCAGAAATGAGTGACACCGGAATCGAACCACACATCCAGGGTATCGGTCACCTTGCTGTACTGGTCGGCCTGCTCGCCGAGCAATTCAGCGGGCGCCAGATCGAACCAGGCATCAATGCCTTCCTGCTCCACCCGCTGGGCGACCTGTTCGATCAGGGCCGGGGTGTCCGGATGCAGCTCACCGGTTTCCTTGTTCACGAACAGGGCAATGGGCACGCCCCAGGTCCTCTGGCGGGAGATACACCAGTCCGGGCGGTCGGTGAGCATGCCTTCGATGCGGGCCTTGCCCCACTCCGGCAGCCACTGCACCTTGTCGATTTCCTGACGAGCGCGTGGCAACAGCCCGGCCTGGTCCATGGAAACGAACCACTGGGCGGTGGCGCGGAAGATCAGTGGCGTCTTGTGACGCCAGCAATGCGGGTAGCTGTGCTCAATTTTTGCCAGCTTCACCAGGGCACCGCTTTCCTGCAGTGCCTCAATCACCGGTTCGTTGGCTTTGCTGACGTGCAAGCCGCCCACCACCGGCAGGTCATCACGGAACAAGCCGCTATCCAGCACCGGGCTGATCGGGTCCAGATCGTATTGCTGACCGACCACGAAATCGTCGGCACCGTGGCCGGGCGCCGTGTGCACCAGGCCGGTACCGGCATCAGTGGTCACGTGCTCACCAAGAATCACCGGTACCTGGGCGTCCAGGAACGGATGCTGCAGCGTCAGCATTTCCAGTTTGTCGCCTTTCACGGTGGCAGAGCGGGATACGCCGTCCATGCCCCAACGCTCGACCAGATCGTCCGCCAGCGCCTCGGCCACCAGCAGCTCCCGTGACTGCCCCTCTATCTCTCCAGACAGCAGCACATAATCCAGTTCCGGATGCACGGCGACGGCCCGGTTAGCGGGGATCGTCCAGGGTGTAGTGGTCCAGATCACCAACGCCGGGGCGCTGGCCTTGATGCCGGAGCGGGCAGCAAAATCCGCCCCATCCACCACACTGAACGCCACATCAATGGCCGGGGACACCTTGTCGTAGTATTCCACTTCCGCTTCCGCCAGGGCGGAGGCGCAGTCCAGACACCAGTGCACCGGCTTGAAGCCCTGCTGCAGGTGGCCGTTGTCGACGATCTTGCCCAGGGAGCGGATGATATTCGCCTCAAAGGCGTAATCCATGGTCAGGTAAGGATTGTCCCAGTCGCCGAACACGCCCAGGCGCATAAAGTCCGCCTTCTGGCCATTCACCTGCTTGCTGGCGTATTCACGGCATTTCTTGCGGAACGTGCCGGCATCCACCTTGTGCCCGGCCTTGCCGACCTTCTTTTCCACCATCAGTTCGATGGGCAGACCATGACAATCCCAGCCCGGCACATAGGGGGCATCAAAGCCGGCCAGGGTGCGGGACTTGACGATCATGTCCTTGAGGATCTTGTTCACCGCATGGCCGATATGAATGTCGCCGTTGGCGTACGGAGGGCCATCGTGAAGAATAAACTTGGGCCGACCGGCAAAGGTCTCGCGGATCTTCTGGTAGAGCTGCTTTTGCTGCCACTCTTTCAGCCGCGCCGGTTCGCGCTGGGACAGACCGGCTTTCATGGGAAAG
>NZ_JBNPEC010000200.1:0-6470 GCF_051117345.1 Alcanivorax sp. | reverse complement strand
ATGGGAAAGCCGGTTTGGGGAAGATTAAGCGTTGCCTTGTAGTCCGTCATAGTCCCGTCTTAGATAATCCCGTCTTTTCAAAGTAGTCCCGGACCGCTTGCACGTCCTGCCAGATGGCAGTCTTGAGCTGATCCAGATCCGCGAATTTCTCTTCCGCCCCACATAATGGCGGAAGGCAACCGTCAAATGCTTGCCGTACAGGCTGTCCTTGCCGACACCCGCATCGCTGTAGTCCAACAGATGCACTTCCAGACGATTTTCCGTGCCGTTCACCGTGGGGCGGTCGCCCATATTGGCGGCCCCGGCCTGATCAGTGAGTCCGGCGCCACTGACCGTCACGGCAAACACCCCCGCCAGCGGCGAGTGCAGACGCTTCAGCGCCAGGTTCACCGTGGGCAAATCCAGCGTGCGTCCGATCTTGTCGCCGTGACGCACCCGGCCACTGATGGCAAAGGGCCGACCCAGCAGGGTTTCCGCCAGGGCAAAATCACCGGCGCTGAGCGCCGCGCGCACCCGGGTGCTGGACACCCGCTCGCCGTGGATTTCACAGGTGGCGGTGTCGGTCACATCGAAACCGAATTGCCCGCCGGCCTGCTGCAGGTAGGCAAAGTCCCCGTCGCGGCCACAGCCGAAACGGAAATCATCGCCCACCACCAGGTATTCCACCCCCAGCCCGTCCACCAGCAGGGATTGCACAAAGGCTTCGGCGGTCAGAGATCGGAAGCGCTCGTCGAACCGCACACACAGCACCTGATCCACCCCGGCGGCACGCAGGGCAATCAGCTTGTCGCGCAGGGACATGAGCCGGGCCGGCGCCTGCTGCGGCGCAAAAAATTCCTGAGGTTGCGGCTCGAACAGCATCACCGTGGACTTCAACCCACGACGGCGGGCTTCTGCAATCATCTGATCCAGAATCCGCTGATGCCCCTGATGCACCCAATCGAAATTGCCGATGGTGGCCACGCAGCCGCGATGCCTGTCGCGCAGATTGTGAATGCCGCGAATCAGTCGCATCTCATCCTCGTCTCAAAAGACGCCCGATTATACAGGCTCGTCGATGGTTTTGTATGCGCCCGTGACGGCTACCGGCGGGAAAAACGGTTAACCATCACAGACATGGCGCTCACAGAGCGCGAAGACAACCCGCCGGGTATCAGCGTCGCAAATGCCGCGGGCGCAGCCCCAGTATCATCAGGCTCGCCCCATAGATCGCCAGCCCGGAGGCCACGATCAGGCTGAGCCAGCCGACCCGGTTCCACATGCCGGCCTCGGTCCAGGCCTGGGTCTGCAACGACAACCAGTACGTGGCCGCCGCCATGGCCACACCAGCCAACACCATCCGCCCCCAATGGAACAACCAGCCCTTGAGCGGCTGATAGACCCCGGCTCGGCGCAGCCCCAGATACAGCAGCCCGGCATTGAGCCAGGCGGACAACGCCATGGCCGTGGCCAGCCCCACATGACGCCACTCCCAGACCAGCAGGGCGCCGAACGCCATATTCGCCAGCATGGCAATCACGCCGATCTTCACCGGGGTGCGGGTGTCCTGGCGGGCATAGAAACCCGGCGCCAGCACCTTGATCAGCATGGCCGCCAGCAGGCCGGCGCTGTAGGCACGCAGTGATTCAGCGGTTTTCGCCACATCAAAGGCGGTAAACTCCCCGTACTGAAACAGCGTAGACAGTAGCGGCTCAGCCAGTACCGCCAACGCCAGCGCAGCAGGCAGTCCGATCAGCAGCACCATACGGATGGCCCAATCCAGGGTGCGGGAAAACGCCTCGCTGGAGGCATCCACATGCTTGCTGGACAGGCTGGGCAGGATCACCGTACCGATGGCCACCGCGAAAATACCCAGCGGCAGCTCGATCAGCCGGTCCGTATAGTAGAGCCAGGTCACCGAGCCGGTTTCCAGCAGTGACGCCAGCACCGTATTGACCAGGGAGTTGAGCTGATAGACCGACGCCCCGAACAGGGCCGGAATCATCAATGTCATGATCTTGCGCACCCCCGGGTCCGACCAGCCCATGCGCGGCACCGGCATCAGGTTCAGCCGCGCCAGGAACGGCAACTGGAACAGCAGCTGCGCGACACCGGCGATCAACACCCCCCAGGCCAGCGCCACCGCCATCCGATCCTCGGCAAACTGCGGCGCCAGGAACAGGGCACAGCCGATCAGGCTCAGGTTCAACAGCACCGGGGTAAAGGCCGGCACCGCAAAGCGGTTCCAGGAATTGAGAATGCCGCCGGCAAAGGCGGTCAGGGAGATAAAGAACAGGTAGGGAAAGGTCAGCCGCAGCATTTCCACGGTCAGCGCCCTTTTCACCGGGTCATCGCCAAAACCGGGGGCAAACAGCCACACCACCCCCGCCGCTGCCAACATCCCCACCAGCGTAATCACCGCCACCACGGTTCCCAGAGTCCCGGCCACCCGGTCCACCAACAACTTGGTGGCCGCCATGCTGCCCTGGCTGCGATACTCGCTGAGCACCGGCACAAACGCCTGGTTAAAGGCCCCTTCGGCAAACAGACGGCGGAAAAAATTGGGAATTTTCAGGGCCACGAAAAAGGCATCAGCCCCGGCGGAAGCCCCCAGCATACGGGCAATCACCACATCCCGAACCAGCCCCAGCACCCGCGACAGCATGGTCATGGTCGCCACCAGGGCGGTGGAGGCCATTAAACCGGCTTTTTTCGGGGTCTTTTCTGTGGGTTCGGTCATGATGCCTCCAGCAAACCGGGCAAGAGTAAACAAAGGCCGCCCAAACCGCCAGAATGATGATTTCCGCGCCCCAAGCCCATTGACATCAGGCCTCCGGATCGGCATAGTTGCGCGTCTTTAGACCATGACCCGCGTGTTTTTTGATCACAACAGGTAGGGTCGGCCCCAGCGGCCAGTGTCACAACCCGAATTTGACCTTCGAATTTAAAGTATAGGAGCAGGACCTTGGCTAACTCACCGCAAGCACGCAAGCGTGCGCGTCAGGCGGAAAACCGCCGTCAGCACAATGCAGCGATGCGCTCCATGGTGCGCACATACCTGAAAAAGGTGAACGCGGCTATTGCGTCCGGCGACCAAGGCAGCGCTCAGGAAGCTTATACCCAAGCGGTGTCTGTGCTGGACAAAGCCACCCGTAAGGGTAAGTTCCACCCGAACAAGGCAGCTCGCCACAAGAGCCGCCTGAACGCCAAGATCAAGGCCATGGCTGCCTGAGTCTGACGCGTTCGCATAAAAAACCGGCCAATGGCCGGTTTTTTTATGTCTGAGAATCAGTGACGAGTTGCGAGACGCGAGCTTTGAAAACCCAAACCGGTTTTGCCCTTCGCTTCTCGAAACTCGCTCCTCGCCTCTTCGCGATGCAAGCCTCAGCCGACGTCGAACACCACCATATTATCCCGATGGATAAGCTCTTCCTCGTTCATGTATCCCAACACATCAGCAATCTCGGCACTTTTCTTGCCACAGATCCGGCGTGCATCAGCAGCATCATAGTTGGCCAGGCCACAGCTGATGCGCTCGCCCTGCTCGCTTTCGCAGGCCACCATTTCCCCGCGGGAGAACTGGCCGAATACATCCACCACTCCCACCGGTAGCAGGCTGGAGCCACCATCACGGATGCGGCGCACGGCGCCGGCATCCAGCACCACACGGCCACGCATCTGCAGATGCCCGGCCAGCCACTGCTTGCGGGCATTCATGGGCGAGGTATCCGGCAGCAAGGTAGTGCCAGGCCCCTGCCCCTGAGCCAACTCTGCCAATACCTGCGGGCTGCGTCCGGAGGCAATGGTCGTCGACGCCCCGGAGCGGGCCGCCAGCTTGGCGGCGCGCACCTTGGTGGCCATGCCGCCACGCCCCAATAATCCGCCACCGCCAGCGACACGGGCAATATCCGGGTCCGATGCCCGCGCCTCGCGAATCAATGTTGCCTGGGGGTTGCTGCGCGGATCGGCATCAAAAAGGCCATCCTGATCGGTGAGAATCACCAGCCGGTCCGCCTCGATCAGATTCGCCACCAGCGCCGCGAGGGTATCGTTGTCGCCAAAGCGAATTTCATCGGTAACCACGGTGTCGTTCTCGTTCACCACCGGCACCACCAAAAAGCCCAGCAGGGTCAGCAGCGTGGAGCGAGCATTGAGGTAACGCTTGCGATCGGACAGGTCATCGTGGGTAAGCAGCACCTGGGCGGTGTGCAAATTGTGCTTCTGGAAACGCGACTCCCAGGCCTGCACCAGCCCCATCTGGCCCACCGCAGCAGCAGCCTGCAGCTCGTGCACGGAATCCGGCCGGGAGGTCCAGCCCAGCCGGGTCATGCCTTCCGCCACAGCACCGGAAGAGACAATCACTACTTCGATGCCCTGCTCGCGCAGCGCCACCATGCGATCCACCCAGGACTGCATCAACGCACAATCCAGCCCCTTGCCGTCATTGGTCAGCAGGGCACTGCCTATCTTGATTACCCAACGCTGGCGGTCCGCCACGCCCACTCCTTAATTACGCCTGATCAGGGTTCGTAAACCACTTCCACATCGTGGTCATCATCATCGTCGTCGTCATCGCCATCATTCTGGCGGGCTCGGCGCGCATCCGCCTTGAGCTCCTGGACCTTCTCGCGCGCCTCTTCTTCCAGGCGAGCCCGCAGATCCTGCTGAGCGGCAGCATAATCCGGATCTTCCAGTTCCAGCCGACGACGATCTTCGATGGCATTCATCAGGGCGTAGACCAGGTCCTCGCAGCCAACCCCCGCCGCAGCGGAAATGCGGAACACCGGGCCCTGCCAGCCCAGCTCCTCGACAATGGCATCCGCCTGCGCCTGGGCTTCATCATCCGCCAGCAGGTCGATCTTGTTGAATACCAACCAGCGCTCCTGCTCGGCCAGGGCTGGAGAGAAACGGTCCAGTTCGTCGGCGATGGCATCAATGTGATCCGCCGGGCTACTGCCATCCATGGGCGCCAGGTCCACCACGTGCAGCAACAGGCGGGTGCGCGCCAGGTGCTTGAGGAAACGAATCCCCAGACCCGCCCCTTCTGCGGCGCCCTCGATCAGGCCGGGAATATCAGCCACCACAAAACTGCGATGGCGATCCGCCTTCACTACGCCAAGATTGGGCACCAGGGTGGTAAACGGATAATCCGCCACCTTCGGTTTGGCAGCGGAAATCGCCCGAATCAGGGTGCTCTTGCCTGCATTGGGCATGCCCAGCAACCCCACATCCGCCAAAACCTTCAACTCCAGGCGCAGGCGACGGGATTCACCCGGCTTGCCCTTGGTGATCTTGCGCGGCGCCTGGTTGGTACTGCTCTTGAAATGGATGTTGCCCAGACCGCCGCGACCCGCCAGAGCGATCATCACCGGCTTTTCCGGATCGGTCAGATCCGCCAGCACCTCATCGGTATCCACATCGACGATGGTTGTGCCAACCGGCACCAGCAACACCACATCGTCAGCGGATTTGCCGGTCATCTGCCGGCCCTTGCCGGGCTCACCGTTACGGGCTTTGAAATTGCGCTCGTAACGGTAATCCACCAGAGTATTCAGATTGGTGTCCGCCTTCACCAGCACACTGCCACCGGCGCCGCCGTCGCCACCATCCGGACCGCCGAATTCCACGTATTTTTCGCGCCGGAAACTCAGACAGCCATCACCGCCTTTACCGGCGTGAACTTCAATGGTGGCTTCATCGACAAATTGCATTGGGGGACACTCTATTACTGGATGGATGCCATTGTAGGGCAGCACACGGGCCACTCACCACAATGTCCTGGATCTGTTCGCGCACTACCACGCCGCTTGCAAGCAGCCTGACACAAAAAAGCCCCGCGGGCAGGAGCCTCGCGGGGCTTTTTCCGACCCTTTCGGATCAGGCCACAGGCTCGATCACCACAAACTTGCGGCTCAGCGGACCCTTGGTTTCGAACTTAACGCGACCGGTTTCCTTGGCAAAGATGGTGTGGTCTTTGCCCATGCCGGTGTTACCACCAGCGTGGAATTTGGTGCCACGCTGACGAACGATGATTTCGCCTGCGCTAACCAGTTGACCGCCAAAGCGTTTTACGCCAAGACGTTTACTTTCCGAATCGCGACCGTTACGAGTACTACCACCGGCTTTCTTATGCGCCATGTCTCAATCCTCTCTTCAAATGTCTAAGGATCAGCCCTGGATCCCGGTGATTTTCACCGCCGTGTACCACTGGCGATGACCTTGTTGCTTGCGGGAGTGCTTGCGACGACGGAACTTCACAATCTTGATCTTCTTGTGACGACCCTGCTCCAGCACTTCTGCGGTGACCTTGGCGCCATCCAGCATCGGCTGACCGACTTTCACGTCGTCGCCGTTGGCAACCAGCAGCACCTGGTCGAAATCCACGGATTCGCCAGTGGCCACTTCAATTTTCTCGATGCGCACAACATCGCCTTCTTCAACGCGATACTGCTTGACACCGGTTTTGATTACTGCGTACATGCATGTGCTCC
>NZ_JBNPEC010000175.1:0-9338 GCF_051117345.1 Alcanivorax sp. | reverse complement strand
CCCTACTTCCAGCGTGCTGGCTGCTGCCGCGCGTCACGACGCTTTACGACGAAGCCAGCCAGAGCAATCCACCGCTCTCACGTGAAACCATTGATGTCACTGCCGCACCATCCGGGGGTGACTATGACGCAGGCATGACCACCGAAGGCAAGGACAGCTACACCACCGACGCCACCAACACCGCCACCCGCATGGTGCTGTCCCCGCGGGAAACCCCGCAGTCCGTCACCGTGATTACCCGCGAGCAAATGGAAGACTTCGGTCTCAACAGTGTGGCGGAAGTGATGCAGCGCACCCCCGGGGTCACCGTGAATGCCCAGGACACCGAACGCTTGCAGTTTTTTGCCCGCGGTTTCGAAATCACCAATTTCCTCTACGACGGCATGCCCTCCATGCGTAACAGCTCCCTGGGCAAACAGGCCGCCCAGGCGGACACCTTCATCTATGACCGGGTGGAAGTCCTGCGCGGCGCCAGTGGCCTGCTGCACGGCATCGGCAATCCGTCCGCCACCATCAACCTGGTCCGCAAGAAACCCACCCGCGACTTTTCCGGCCAGGTCGGCATCGAGGGCAACAGCTGGAACGGCTATCGTGGCGAGCTGGATGTGGGCGGCCCTATCGACGGTAACGACAAGGTCCGGGCCCGCTTTGTCAGCGCCTATGAACAGGGTGAGTCATTCCTGGATCATTACGAGAATGAAAAGCAGGTGTTCTACGGCGTGATCGAAGGGGATATTTCCGACAGCACCATGATCACCCTGGGCATGGACTATATGGATTACGATCCGCAGGGCTCCACCTGGGGGGGTATTCCACTGTTCTACAGCGACGGCGGCCTTGCCGACCTGGACCGGGACACCAACCCGGCCACCGACTGGAGCAGCTGGGCCCAGGATGCCCGCACCGCTTTCATGCACCTGGAACACCAGTTCGACAGCGGCTGGTACGGCAAGCTGGCCTATACCTACCAGGAAAACAACTACGATGCCCAGCTGGCTTCCGCCGGTGGCGACACCCTGAACCGGGACGGCAGCGGCAAGACGTTGTGGTCCGGACGCTTCCAGGAAGAAAAACACCAGGATACCTTCGACCTGTACGCCAACGGCCCCTTCGAACTGTTTGGTCGTCAGCACGAGCTGGTGATCGGTGCCAGTCACTCCAGGGCCAAACGGGACTACACCGGTCAGCCCGCATTGAACTTCGATAACACCCTGGACAACCTGTTCACCTGGAACGGCAACCACGCCAAACCGGCCTGGGGTGCCAACAATGCCGAAGAGAAAGAACTGATCGAGCAGACCGGTTTCTATGCCACCGCCCGCTTCAAGCCCACAGACTCCCTGGCAGTGATCACCGGCGGTCGTGTGGTGGACTGGGAACGCTCACGGAGCGGCTTCAACTGGGCCGGCCCTTTCCCTGCCCATGAACGACATTTCCAAGAAAACGGCGAAGTGGTGCCCTTTGCCGGCGTGGTTTATGACCTGAACCAGCACCACTCTGTCTATGCCAGCTACACCAGCATTTTCCAGCCGCAAACGGTCCTCGACATCAACAACCGGGTGCTGGATCCGGAGGAAGGCAACAGCTATGAGGCAGGCCTGAAGAGCGAGTTCCGGGATGGCCGGGTGAATACCACCGTGGCGGTGTTCCGCACCGATCAGGACAACCTGGCGGAATCCACCGGCCAGCCGATTCCCGGCGGCCCGCCCAATTCCGAAGCTTACCGTGCCGTGGACGGCGCACAGACCAATGGTTTCGAGCTGGAAGCCTCGGGCGAAATTCTACCCCGCTGGCAACTGCTGGCCGGCTACACCTACCGGATCACCGAAGACCCGGAAGGCGACGAGCTGAATACCACCTCGCCGGAAGATATGCTGCGACTGTCCACACGTTACCGTTTCAATGGCAGCCTGAACGGGCTGACTCTGGGCACCAGCATTGCCTGGCAGAACAAGACCTACGCCTTCGTTACCCGTCCCGGCCACAACAGCGATTTCAAGTTCGTCCAGGACGACTACACGCTGGTGGACCTGATGGCCCGTTATCAATTCAACCCGGCACTGTCGGTCACCGCCAATGTCAGTAACCTGACCGACGAGAAATATTTCAACAACCTGGGATTCTATAACGGCGGCTACTACGGCGATGGCCGCAAAGCCAGCCTGAAGCTGAATTACCGCTTCTAGCGCCCCCCCCCCGGCAACAACGTAGGGTGAATTAGCCACAGGCGTAATCCACCATGATGCCGAGGAGAGAGTGAAAAGCGGTGGATTACGCCTGCGGCTAATCCACCCTACGCACTGCTTCTAAAGCAAAGAGGCCGCACTCAAACCATGAGCGCGGCCTCGTTAATTGCAGATGAACCCCGGGCTTTCTCGCGTCGCTGTTAACTATTCACTGTTAACTGTTCACTAACGAAATCTTGCCCTTCTCGATCACGATACGACGCTCCTTATAGAGCCCGCCGATGGCCTGCTTGAAGGCATTCTTGCTGCAACGGAAGGTGGCAAAGATATCTTCCGGACTGCTCTTGTCACCCAACGGCAGTTCGCCGCCAGCGGCCTCTAGGGCAGCCAGGATCTGCTCACTGAGCCCTTCGCTCTTCAGCGCGCCGGGGGGATTCAATGACAGGCTGAGTTTGCCGTCCTCGCGCAGACGCTGCACATAGCCGGTGACCCGCTGACCAGGCCGCAGTGGCGCGCGCAGTTCCTGCTTGGCAATCATGCCCCAGCAGCGGTTATCCACCACCACCTTGTAGCCAATATCGGTACCATGGGCCGCCACCAGTGACACCTCGTCACCCTGCTGGTAATCGTCGCTGGTATCATCCAGAAAGCGATCCAACTGGGCACTGACCAGCAGCCGCCCTTCCCGATCGGTGGTGATCATCACCAGCACCCAGTCATCCTCGCGCACCGGTCCTTTCTGTTCGGCGAAAGGCAGCAGCAGGTCCTTGGGCATCCCCCAATCCACAAAGGCGCCCACCTTGCTGGTGGAGACCACTTTCAGGGACGCCACCTGACCATACTGGGCGCGGGGCGTGCGCAGGCTGGCCATAGGACGGCCCTGGCCATCGCTGTACAGAGTGACCAGCACACTATCACCGGGGCCCAGATTCTGGCCTTCGACTTCCCGGGACGGCAACAGCACTTCGCCCAGCGAACCGCCGTCCAGCAGCAACCCGTTATGGATCGGCTTGATGACTTCCAGGGAATGGCGGGCGCCAAGTTTAGTGGATGCGGTCATGGTTCGGGCCTGGTTGGTTTAAGGGTTCGGGTCGATGTGGATGTGCGCTCATGTTTCAGGCTCGATGTTGTGAAACCTGTCGAGTTCTGGAATTCCTGATCGCCCTGCGGGCGATTTCCTTGCTGCGCAAGGCTCGCACCTCAAGAGGAGCTCCTACAGCGGCTTCGTAGAACCGTTCGTGCCGACGGCTGCGCGCTACCACATCAGGTCATCGGGAATCGGGAAGTCCTTGTAGGGGTCATCCTCGTCCACCGCGTTGTTGCCACGCTCGTTGAGCAGCAACACCGCGCCCTCGTCACGCTGGCGAATCTTTTCTGCCACCACCGTGGGCACCAGCTCATAGCCGTCGCCCAGGGCCACAATGGCGATCTGACCGCGCTCAAGCTGGGCCTGCTGCTTGGCGGTGACCCAGGCTTTCTTGATCTTCTTGTCCTGAACGAACTGGTAGGCCACATCGCCATGCTGCCGGTCCAGACGACTTTGTTCGATCATCTGCTTGATCTGGGCGGCGATTTCCTTCTTCTCACGCTCTGCCTTGCGGGCGGCTTCACGCTGGCGATCCGCTTCAGCCTTTTCCTCGCGCTGGCGACGGGCCCGCTCGGCCGGGTCTTCCAGCTCGATCTCGCCACGCTTGGCCTGGTTGGCCTCCTGGCGTTTCTGTTGCTTGGCGCGACGGGCCTTTTTTTGGTCCGCCAGACCGGCTTTCATCAATTGTTCTTGCAGGGAATTGGCCATCTTGCTCTCCGAACTCAACGGCGATTCTGGGTTAACGGGGACGCAGGCGGCGCCCCCAACAACGGCTGGGCCCGGTGAAAGCGAGCATCGTAGCCGGGCTGCCAGGGGAACACGCCCTTGGGATCAGGCCACACCATCTGCAGCGCCGGGTACGGCGCCGGCAGGCTCTGGTAGAACCAGTTGGCGAAGCCCAGGTATTCCTTGTAATGCGGGAAGGCCACCGGCAGGAACATGACTTCCAGGCCATCGGCGATATCGTTATACAGGCGGTATGGCTGGTAGGGCTTGTTCAGACCGCGAATTCGCACGGCGGCACTGTCCAGCAGGCGGCTGGCCAGGGAATCCTTGAGCCCCAGCACGATCAGTTCCGGATGATTCAGATTGAGGAAATGCCCCACGCTGAACGTGAAACCAGGCTGACCATCACCACCGGACACCGCAAAATGGTGCCAGCCCTTGCGCTGGATATCCGCCAGCAGATCTTTGTCTTGTGCATCTTCCGGTGCCGGATAGCGGAACGTCCCGGGCATTTCATCTAGAAACATAGGTAACTGTCAGCAGGAGCAGGGCCGAACCCGCCGAGCCCCGACAAATGAATCGTGATTGTTGTGGGCATGGTACCAGAATCCCTGTGGACTTGGTGACACCCTTGTAGACCTGCAATACTGACCTTTCACTCACAAGCAGGAGTTTCCATGAAACGCATCACTCTGCTGGCAGCCGGTTTACTGGCCGCCCCCCAGGCCTGGTCAGCACCGGGCATTGCCGTTTATGGCGGCGGCTACAGCTGGGACACCGAGTTTGAAGGCACTGTCGCCTCCGGTGGTGAAGATATCCGCATGCAGGACGACCTGGGCTTTGATGAAGCCAACCAGCAGGTGCTCTATCTGGGCGTGGAACATGCCGTACCGCTGATTCCCAATGTGCGGGTGCGCAGCCTGGATCTCTCTGATGATGCCAGCAACCGCCTGCAACGCACCTTTGTGTTCAATGGCCAGCTGTTTGTGGCCAACACCGAGGTCGAAACCGATATCGATCTGGATATCCTCGACGGCACGCTCTACTACACGCCGCTGGATAATGCCCTGAAAGTGAATCTGGGGGTGACTGTACGCAAGATCGAGGGCAGCATCAGCCTGGACAGCCTGCTAGCCAGCACCACCCAGAACTTCGATGAAACCCTGCCCATGCTGCATGCCTCCGGCCGACTCAACCTGCCGGTCCCTGGCGTCTATGTCGGCGGCGAGATCGACACGATCAGCTACGACGGCAACACCTTGCGGGATCTGACCGCTCGCATCGGCTGGCGTTCGGATTTCCTGCTTGGCGTGGAACTGGGCTACAAGCACATGGACCTGAAGCTGGATGATGTCAGCGACCTGGATGCGGACCTGGATATGGGTGGCCCCTATCTGGCGGCCTCACTGAGCTTCTAGCGGACTGTCACAGACAAGGCATTGTCTCTGGCCTCTGCGGAGGCAATGCCTCTCCCTGATTACTCGCCGGCACGCTCACCCTGCTGTGCACTTCCCTCGCGTTCCTGTTCTGCCATCTGCACCAGTCGCGCGTCCTTCTGCGCCCACAGATCACTGACCCACTGCTGCATTTCTGCCCGGAAAATCGGGTCTTCCTGATAATCGCTACGCCATAGCACCGGTTCCAGGGTGCGGGTCTGTACATCCACCACGACCCGATCCACCCGGCCGCACAACAAATCCCAGAACCCCGGCGGCGCCCCTGCCGGATACAGGATGGTGACATCCAGTATGGCATCCAGATTGTCACCCAGAGCGGCCAGCACAAAGGCCACGCCACCGGCCTTGGGTTTAAGAAGATGCCGGTAGGGAGACTGCTGGTTATCATGTTTGGCTGCCGTAAAGCGGGTGCCTTCCAGAAAGTTCACCACCGTCACCGGGATGCCCTGAAATTTCTCACAGGCCTGCCGGGTGATCTCCAGATCCTTGCCTTTCAGATGCGGGTACTTCTCCAGGAATGCCTTGCTGTAGCGCTTCATGAAAGGGTAATCCAGCGCCCAGAATGCCAGCCCCAGAAACGGTACCCAGATCAGTTCTTTCTTGAGGAAGAACTTGAAGTAAGGCGTCTTGCGATTGAACGCCTGAATCAGCGCAGGGATATCCACCCAGGACTGATGGTTGCTGATCACCAGATAGGAGGTATCACCACGCAAATCCTCCACGCCGCGAATCTCCCACTGGGTAGGGGTCATCAACGCAAAGATGGCCTTGCAGATCTCGGCCCAGGTTTCCGCGATGGCCATGACGACCGAGGAGCAGACCTGGCGGGCTCGCGAGCCCGGAAGAATCACCTTGAGAAGCGCCACCAGCATCATGGGACCAATCAGTATCAGGGTGTTGAGCAACAATAATAGTGCGGTGATAGCGCCCGTGATCGTGGCAGCCATGATGATCCTCCTGCTCTTTTCCCTACCAGAGAGGGTATTAAACCGGGTTCTCGCCATCACGCAAGTCTGTACCCCCGGGCCCGGGTGCGGCAGCTGGGCTGATTGACCTGCCGGAAACCGACCCACAAAAAAACGGCACGCTGTTGAGCGTGCCGCTTTTTGTTAACCGTAAAAGCGTTACTCGCCTTTACGCTCCACGGCCATCTGGTCCACATTCTGGAACCCGCGCGGTAGCTTGGCGCCGCGGCGGCCACGCTCTCCGTAGTAGTGCTCCAGATCACTGGCCTTGAGGGTCAGATGGCGTTTGCCGGCATGAATGGTGAGCGCATCCTGCGGTCCCAGCACTTGCATGTCCTGCACGAACTCGACTCGATCCGCCACCCGCGCACCGGGGATGGACATCATCTTGTTGCCCTTGCCCCGTGCCATTTCCGGCAATTCCTTCACCGGGAACACCAGTAGACGGCCCTCGTTGGAGACCAGTGCGATCAGGTCGTCGGCAGTGGAGGCAATCGGTGTGGGCGGCAGCACCCTGGCACCCTTGGGTACCGACAGTACCGTCTTGCCCGCCTTCTTGTTGGCCAGCAAGTCCCCGTAGCGCACCACGAAACCGTAACCGGCATCGGTGCTCATCAGGTAGGCATCCTTTTCCTTGCCCATCACCGCTGCCATAAAGCTGGCCCCGGACGGTGGGCTGACACGGCCGGACAGAGGCTCGCCCTGACCGCGGGCACTGGGCAGGGTATGGGCCGGCAGGGAGTAACTGCGCCCGGTGCTGTCGATAAAGCACACCGGCTGATTGGACTTGCCCTGGGCCGAGGCCTTGTACTTGTCGCCGGCCTTGTAGCTAAGACCAACCACATCCACCTCATGGCCCTTGGCAGAACGCACCCAGCCCTTCTCGGACAGCACCACCGTCACCGGATCAGCGCTGACCAGATCGGTTTCGTCGAGGGCAGACGCAGCATCCCGCTCGACCAGCGGCGAGCGACGGTCGTCGCCGTATTTGTCCGCGTCTTCCTGCAGCTCCTTGGCCACCAGTTTTTTCATCTTGGCGGTGGAACCCAGTGTTTCTTCCAACTTTGCCCGTTCTTCGTTGAGCTCATCCTGCTCACCACGGATCTTCATTTCCTCGAGCTTGGCCAAGTTGCGCAGCTTCAGATCGAGGATGGCTTCCGCCTGGCGATCAGAAATACCGAAACGCTCCATCAACACCGGCTTCGGCGCGTCTTCGGTACGAATAATATGGATCACCTCATCGATATTGAGGTAAGCGACCAAATAACCTTCCAACAGGTGCAACCGCTCCAGCACCTTATCGAGACGATGCTGCAGACGCCGGCGCACGGTGACCATACGGAACTGCAGCCACTCGTTGAGAATCATATCCAGGCTTTTCACCTGCGGCCGGCCATCAATGCCGATCATGTTCAGGTTCACCCGGTAATTCTTTTCCAGATCGGTGGTGGCGAACAGATGGCTCATCAACTGGGCAATATCCACCCGGTTGGAGCGCGGCGTGATCACCAGTCGCGTGGGATTTTCATGATCCGATTCATCGCGAAGGTCGCTGACCATGGGCAGCTTTTTCTTCTGCATCTGGTCGGCGATCTGCTCCAGCACCTTGGCCCCGGACACCTGGTAGGGCAAGGCAGTCACGACGATGTCACCTTCCTCGCGCTCATACACGGCACGCTGCTTGAGCGACCCCTTGCCTTCCGCGTACATACGAATGATGTCGTTCTGGGAGGTAATCACTTCCCCCTCGGTGGGGAAGTCCGGCCCCTGGATGTACTGCATCAGGTCATCCAGAGAGGCCCCCGGATCCTTGAGCAGGTGAATACAGGCATTGGCCACTTCGCGCAGATTGTGCGGCGGAATGTCGGTGCTCATGCCCACCGCGATACCGGTGGTGCCGTTGAGCAACACATTGGGCAGACGGGCCGGCAACAGCTTGGGCTCGTCCATGGTGCCGTCGAAGTTGGGCACCCATTCCACGGTGCCCTGACCCAGCTCGGCCAGCAGCACTTCCGCATAGGGAGCCAGCTTGGATTCGGTATAACGCATGGCGGCAAACGACTTCGGGTCATCTGCACTCCCCCAGTTACCCTGACCATCCACCAGCGGATAGCGGTAACTGAACGGCTGCGCCATCAGCACCATGGCCTCGTAACAGGCAGAGTCCCCATGGGGATGATATTTACCCAGTACGTCACCCACGGTACGCGCGGATTTCTTGTACTTGGAGGTCGCCTTCAGCCCCAGCTCACTCATGGCGTAAACAATACGCCGCTGTACCGGCTTGAGGCCGTCACCAATATTGGGCAAGGCCCGGTCAAGAATCACGTACATGGAATAATCCAGGTACGCTTTTTCGGTGTATTCCCTTAAGGGAAGACTTTCAAATTCATCAGCCATTTCTTCAATGCCTTATTCTCGATCACAGCATGTTCAAATGCTGAGAGGCTCTATGTCTTTGCGATGCTCTAAGAGTTGAAAGTTCAAAGCACGGCAGAAGTCCTGCCAGCCTGAACGGCCTTGCCCGCGCTTCACTGTTAACGGTCAGCGCGGATCTGTAGCCTTTCAACACACAAAAAGCCGGCTTCGCGTTGCAACTTTCAACTTGAAACTTGCAACTCAAACCTCCGCCAGATTGCCTTTCTCTTCCAGCCAGATCTTGCGATCAGAGGCGCGTTTTTTGCTCAGCAGCATATCCATCAACTGGAGAGTATCGTCGCCGCCGGTTACATCCAGGCGCACCAATCGACGGGTATCCCGGGCCATGGTGGTTTCGCGCAGTTGCAGCGGGTTCATTTCGCCCAGGCCCTTGAAGCGGCTGACGTTGACCTTGCCGCGCTGCTTCTCGGCTTTGATAAGGTCCAGCCCGCCTGCCAGCCCTTCCTTGTCCAGGGCTTAGTAACCATCATTCCCACCC
>NZ_JBNPEC010000221.1:0-9355 GCF_051117345.1 Alcanivorax sp. | reverse complement strand
CACAAACCGCCGACAAGCTGTCCCAGGGGTCCTATCAGATCATGGGCGTGGCCCCTGCTGGTGCCGCCTACATTTTCGTCAACGACCGGGAAATCAACTCCCTGGCCAAGGCGGCCGGCAAGCGTGGTGCAGTACTGGAGTACGACGAAACCCAGGCCATCCTGGTGTCCCAGGTAGGTGCTACCCCGGTGGGTTCCGATGTGACCAATTTCTCCACCAAGTTCAACAATGGTGTGGTTGATGTGATTGCCGCCCCGCTGGTGGCCTACGATGCCCTGGAACTCTACAAGGGCTTGAGCCCGGATGGCGGCATCATCGATTACCCGCTGGCCCAGTTGACCATTCAACTGATAGCCAAGAAAGACCGTTTCCCCGCCGACATGGCACAGCAGTCCCGCGAGTATTTCTATAACAACCTGGACCGCATCACCGAGCAGCTGGACAAGGAAGCCCAGAAAGTCGACAAAAAATGGTGGGTACAGATCCCGGAAGCGGACAAAAGCGAATACGAAGTGATGATGCAGGAAGCCCGCAATCAGCTGCGCGAAGAAGGCTACTACGATCCAGAGATGCTCGGCCTGCTGCGCAAGGTACGCTGCAAGATGGACCCGGCACGGGCGGAGTGTACCTGATAGCTGCGAGCTTCTAGCTGCTAGCCACGAGCTTTAACGCGATTGAGCTTGTTGCCGCAGGAAAGCAAAGAGGCCGCGCCCAAACTATTGGGCGCGGCCTCTTACGTTTCGGGATCAAAACCCCTTTACCGTGTTGAAGCTAGAAGCTGATAACTCAAAGCCCCAACTGCTTGGCGATCACCTCATTCATGATCTCGTGGGTACCACCACCAATGGAGAGGATGCGGTTGTCGCGATACAGGCGTTCAACCACGGTGCCGCGCATGTAGCCGCTGCCACCGAATAGTTGCACTGCATCGTAGGTGACCCGGTCGGCGCAGCGGGTGGCCACGTTCTTGGCCATGGATACGTCCAGTACGCAGTTTTCGCCCGCAGCAATCTTTGCGGCCACCCGATAGGTGAACTCGGTGCTGGCTTTCACGTCGGTGGCCATTTCCGCCAGCTTGTGACGGGTGACCTGGAACCCGGCCAGGGGGCGGCCAAAGGCTTCCCGCTCTTTCACGTAGCGCATGGCCTCATCCAGCGCCAGCTGGGCTGTGCTGTTGGCGGTGACCGCCAGCACCAGGCGCTCCATCTGGAAGTTGCTCATGATGCAGTAGAAGCCGCCGTTTTCCGGGCCGATCAGGTTTTCCGCCGGCACCCGGCAATCCTCGAAAAACAGCTCGGCGGTGTCAGACGCCCACCAGCCCATCTTCTTCAGCTTGCGGCCCACGGAGAAGCCCGGGGTGCCCTTCTCAACCAGCAACAGGCTGATACCGCCGTAGCCCTTGTCGCCGGTGCGTACCGCCACGGTGTAATAATCTGCGCGCACGCCGCTGGTGATGAAGGTCTTGGCGCCATTCACCACGTAGTGGTCACCATCACGCACCGCACGGGTGCGCAGGTTGGCCACATCGGAGCCGCCATTGGGCTCGGTAATGGCCAGGGCGGAAATCTTTTGCCCACCGATTACCTCCGGCACCACCCTCTGCTTCATGGCATCGCTGCCCCACTTCCAGATCGGCGGCAGGCCAATATCCAGGGAGCCCAGGCTGGCGCACAGGCCACCGGACGAGCAACGCACCAGCTCTTCGCAGGCGGCGATCTTCATGAACACATCTTCGCCGGTGCCACCGAGCTCTTCCGGGGCATTAATGCTCAGGATGCCGGCATCGGCGGCCTTGTTGTACAGCTCGCGGGGGAATTCACCGGCTTCTTCCCAATCATCCACATGGGGCAGGATTTCCCTTTCCACGAATTTGCGAACGGTCTCGCGCACCATCTGGTGGGTTTCATTGAAGTAATCCAACGCGCTCACAGAGCCTCCTTTTTATTAGCTAACCTAGCGCTTGCTTGGTCGCTAACATAGCAGAGTGGGGAGGCCGGAGGCCAGTGGGCTGACGAGACGTCGATCTCGTGCGCCGCAGGACGGAAATTCCGAGAGGACTTGGGACAATGTGGCCGGAGAATCGCTGGGCCCGCCGGAGCAACTCCCTTCCCTTTCAAAGCCGCCCAGAGACAGGGGCTTACTGGAAGGGGCGGCGACCGCGCAGGGCCTGGGCCAGGGTGGCGCCATCAACGAACTCCAGATCGCCGCCCATGGGCACGCCCTGGGCGATACGGCTGACGGTGATGCCGGCCTCCTGGGCCAGATCCAGCACATAATGGGCGGTGGCTTCGCCTTCCACGGTGGTGCCGGTAGCCAGAATCAATTCGTTGATCTCGCCTTGCTTCAAGCGCTGCTCAAGCACATCCAGCCCCAGTTCCCGGGGGCCGATGCCGTCCAGGGGCGACAGTTCGCCCATCAGCACGAAATACTGACCGCGGTAATCACCGGACTGCTCGAAGGCCAACACGTCCGCCGGGGTGGCGACGATACAGACCAGAGCGGAATCGCGCTTGGGATCGCTGCACACTGGGCAGAGCTCCTCCTCCGCATAATTGCGGCAGCGCTGACAGTGCTGCACGCCGTCCATGGCCGCGTGCAGGGCATTGCCGAGCCGACGGCCCTCCTCCCGGCCACGGTCCAGCAGGGCATAGGCCATGCGCTGGGCGGAGCGGGGCCCGACACCGGGCAGGCAGGTAAAGGCGTGGATCAACTGGTCAACCAGCGGCGCATGCTTCACAGGCAATGCCCCTTACGGCTTGAAGCCTGGCGGAAAGGGAAAACCACCAGCCATATTCTGCATGTTGTCCTGCTGCTGCTTTTCCACCCGACGCACGGCATCGTTGACGGCAGCGGCCAGCAGGTCTTCCAGCAGCTCCTTGTCTTCACTCATCAAGGAAGCATCAATGTCCACGCCCTTGACGTCGTGACGACCATTCATGGTCACCTTGACCAGGCCAGCACCGGATTCACCGGTGACTTCCGCATTGGCGGCCTCGTCCTGCATTTTTTTCATCTTCTCCTGCATGGCCTGGGCCTGCTGCATGAGAGAGTTGATATCGAAATCCATCATTGTCTCCACCCGGCCTGGCCGGGAGTTATTCCACTGTTTCTTTTGGCGTTACGCTACTTTCATCAAGCCGGCCATCGAAGGTGCTGACCAGTTGCTGGACCACCGGATCCTCGTGCAGGGTTCGGGTGGCATCGACCAGCAGTTCCTGGCGCCGGGCATCGGCCATCGCCTCCGGGGTATCGCCGGCCCGACGTTCGAACTCCACCTGGATCTGGATGCGCCGCTGGAAATAATTTTCCAGGGCGCCACTCAACTCATCCAGCCGTTCCCGGTTGACCAGCACCTCGTGTCCGGTACTGATACGCAAGGTCCAGACCGTATCTTCCCGGCTCACCAGCACCGCGTTGCGAGCGATATTGCGCACCGTGCCGTCCAGGTCCAGACGCAGCAGCAGAGCGGCCCACCAAGTGGCCACCTCGGATTCGCTGGTCGGTTCCTGCAGCGGCGCCAGCGGCGGCTCTTCTGCAGCGTCCTGCGGCGGTCGCTCGGCAACGGGTTCCGGCACCGGCTCCGCTGTGGACTCCGCTTCAGGCTGGGGCGGCTCCGACGCAGAGGGAACCGGCTCAGGCACAGCCTCTTGGCGGGGCTCCTGAAGAGCCGGATTTTCCACCTGAGCCAGGGCGGCGGATGCCGAACCACCTTGGGAGACAGATTCTGCTACCGGGCTGGCAGCGGGCTGAGCGGCGGGTGGCGTTGGCGGCGTCGGGGCAGCAGCGGGCCGATCCAGCAGGGCTCGCAAATCCGGTTTGCCGCCGGCGTGTGCCGACGGCGTCGACGCTTCAGGCTTTTTTGCGCCGGCGTGTTCCCCCCGGGTCGGCAAGACCCCTTTGGGGGTAAAAAGCACCATGCGCAGCAGCAGCATTTCCAGCGCCGCGCGGCTGTCCGGGGCATCCTGCAGATCCCGGCGGCCACGCACGGCCACATCGTAATAAAGCTGTACCTGCTCGGCGCTCAGCGCCGCCGCCAGCTGGGTAATGGTCTCGTCATGGCTACCCGGCACGGCCTGACAGACTGCCAGCTGGTGCAGCTGACTGATCAGCTCGTCCAGCAGCGCCAGCTCCCCGGGGCAATGCTCGCTGACGGTGGCCAGCGCCTGCAGTACACCCGCCGGCTCCTGCTCCGCCAGCGCCACCCGCAGGGTTAGTACATGATTTCGATCCACGGTACCCAGCATGGCGTTCACCGCCTCACTGCTGAGCTGCTCACTGCCGAAGGCAATGGCCTGATCGGTCAGGCTGAGGGCATCGCGCATGGAGCCCTGCGCCGCCTTGCCCAGGGCCAGCAAGGCCGGCGCCTCGTAGCGGATCATTTCCTTGTCCAGCAGGGCCTGCAGATGGCCGGCGATCTGCTCCGCCGGCAAGGCCTTGAGGCTGAACTGCAAACAGCGGGACAGCACCGTCACCGGCAGTTTCTGCGGATCGGTGGTGGCCAGCAGGAACTTCACGTGGGGCGGCGGCTCTTCCAGAGTCTTGAGCAGCGCGTTGAAGGAATGCGCCGACAGCATGTGCACCTCATCGATGAGGTACACCTTGTAGCGGCCCCGGGTCGGCGCGTACTGCACGTTGTCGAGTAGTTCGCGGGTATCTTCCACCTTGGTACGGCTGGCCGCATCCACCTCGATCAGGTCCACGAAGCGACCTTCGCCGATTTCCACACAGGTGGGGCAAACCCCGCAGGGACGAGCGCTGACACCCTGCTCACAGTTCAGGCAGCGCGACAGGATGCGGGCAATGGTGGTTTTGCCCACCCCCCGGGTGCCGGTGAACAGGTAGGCATGGTGCAGGCGATCCTGATCCAGCGCATGCATCAGGGCCCGCGAGACGTGCTCCTGCCCCACCAGCTCGTCAAAGGTGCGGGGACGGTATTTACGGGCAAGAACCTGATAACTCATAGCACTCCAGCGGCAATCGTGGCCACCAACAATAACGGCTTGGGAAGGGCCTTATGCTATCGAAGTTCACGGGGGGAGGACAGTGCGGAAGCGTGTTGCGTGAGGGCGTGCTGCGTGTAGCGGAATTTGGAGGTCTTCCCGCCAGCCACACCCCGGCACACGAGTCCACTGCTACCGTTGCTCCCTTCCGGGCCTGGCGGAGTTCACAGTCTGTCGTTGCGGGGGGACCGACGGGTCGACCATTACGCGCCTGCGACCGGGGCCGCAGAGCGAGGGCGCATTGTGGCCAAAGCGACCGACCATTGCAAGATACCCCCTTTCCATCTGCTTAAAGCTTGATCAGGCTGGCCGTGATGACAGCCCGGGTCTACACTGAAAGTCTATGGTGGACGGAGAGTGTGCCATGACAAGCAGCAAGAAGATTCGCATTGCCATCAACGGCTTTGGCCGCATCGGTCGCTGTATTGTCCGGGCGATCAGTGAAAATCCCGCCGGTGACCGTTTCGAACTGGTTGCCATTAACGATCTGGCAGATTTTGACGTACTCGCCCATTTGCTGGCGTTCGACAGCACCCACGGCCGCTGGCCCCACTCCGTGCATTACGACGGCAACCACCTGGAAATCAACGGCCACCGAATCCCCTGTTTCGCCGAAAGCCGGCTGGAAGACCTGCCCTGGAAGTCGCTGACACCAGACCTGGTGATCGAATGCGCCGGCAAGTACAAGAGCCACGACGCCCTCAGCGCCCACCTTGACGCTGGCGCGCCGCGGGTACTCGCCAGTTATCCGGTAGACGACGCCGACGCCACTGTGGTTTATGGCGTCAACCATTCGGTACTGAACCGCGAACAGCAGATTGTCTCCAACGCCTCCTGCACCACCAACTGCCTGGCGCCCATGGTGGCAGTGCTCGATCAGGCCTTTACGGTTCGTCAGGGCCTGATGACCACCATCCACAGTTATACCAACGACCAGAACCTGGTGGACAAGGCCCACGGCGATTTACTGCGCGCCCGGGCGGCGGCAGTGAATATGATCCCCACCAGCACCGGCGCCGCGAAAGCTGTGGGACTGGTGCTACCCCATCTGCAAGGACGGCTGGATGGCCTGGCGGTGCGGGTGCCGACCCTGAATGTGTCGCTGGTGGATTTGACCGTGACCCTGGAGCAGGTGGAATCCCTGGAGCAGGTCCACGAGGCGCTTAGCAATGCGGCCCATGGCGATCTGCAGGGCGTGCTGGCGGTGAATCATCTGCCGCTGGTCTCCAGCGACTTCAACCACCTGCCCTACTCCTGCGTGGTGGATACCAACCACAGCCGATTACTGGGCCAGCAGCTTAAGTTACTGGCCTGGTATGACAACGAGTGGGGGTTCAGCCACCGCATGCTGGACGTGGCCGCCTATTGGATGGACGCCTGACGCATCACGCCCGCGCATGTTGCCTGGAGCGTGTTGCGTGAAGCGGTCTTAATCAAACGGACTGAAATGCTCCTCGCGACCGGCTTCTTCCGCTTCATGGCGGTGGCCCTGCATGACCTTTTCCACCTTGCTGGCCTGCACCTCATCATCGGCATCCACCATCATCAGGTAGTCGCCCTGCTCCACCCGGTCCAGATAGGGCGTCAGGTGATGGCTGCGGGAGGACACCCCGCGCAGGCCTCCCAGCCAGGCCCCGAAACAGGTGCCGAACAAGGTCACGCCGATGATAGCGCCGGTTTCCAGTTGCATGCCCCAGGGGTCAGCCCCGGCGAGCAGAAAACCGGCCAACAGGCCCACAGCCATGCCGACCAGCGCGCCCACAAAGCCGGAGTGCATGATATCGGTTTCTTCCCAGGGGGTAGCCGTATGCACATGGGCCTGGGCCATGGCCGAGCTGTCATTGCCCATGACATGCAGACGGTTTTCACCGATACCCGCCTGGCGCAGGTCCGTGGTTATCCCCTGAACAGAGGTCAGTGATTTGGCAAAGTAATACAGACGTTTCATTGCATGCCGCTCCCTGTGGCTGACAATGGGTTGGGTTTGCAGAGTTCCGGCCCTCCTGGCCTGGATAACAGCGACTCTGCACTGATCCGGTGAGCATGATCAGTCTCCGCTTAAGACCCTTTGCTTATATCGGGTCGATGCCGCTAGGCATCATTCCCAAACTAGCAAAAGGGGCCTTATCGGCCCCTTAACTATGTCACAGAAAACGCGTCACAAAGTGCAGCGATTTAATTACGATTTGTTGGCGATTGTTCGCCTTCCACAGGGATTACCCGGGGTTTCTTCTCCTCGGGAACCACACGGTTCAGGGTCACCGTAAGCAGGCCATCGTTAAGGCCGGCGCCGTCCACTTCCACATGGTCCGCCAGCTTGAAGGTGCGCTCGAAGGCTCGACGGGCGATACCCTGATGCAACCAGGTACGCTCACCGTCATTCTGCGGCGCCAGATTACCGCGAATGCGCAGCTCATTTTCCTGCACCGTGATCTCGATATCATCGCGGCCGAAACCGGCCACGGCCATCACGATGCGATAACGACCATCGCTCTCGCGGATAATGTCGTAAGGCGGGTAACCGTTGGACTGGTCCGCACGCAGGGCGGCATCGAGCAGTTCATCAAAGCGATCGAAGCCCACGGAATGGCGAAACAAAGGGGCAAGAGAAAATCCGGTATTCATCACACATATCTCCATACTCTTCAGCAGACCCACACTGCGGCATCCACTGAAAAAAGGTTCACTGAATTGTGCGTGACACGGAACCGCTGCCATCAACGATGTCAGTCAGGTTCCAACCGGCCGGGTTGTCACAGTGAAATAAATGGGGATAGCGGAAACACTTTCAAGACCCGGGAAGGATTTTTACCGAGGTCTGTTGAGGCGTAATGACAAAGCCCGTGGGCGCCTGTTGCGGCAGGGTGGTGGCCGTCACCGGGATGCGGGTTGCCTTGCCATCAAAGCGCACCGGCACCCGCACGCATAACCGCTCCCCGGCGGTCACCGGCCAGCCGGCATTCTGCCCGCTTTGCCATTGCTCGCTGTCTCCGGAACAGGCCCGGTCCATCAACAGACCACGCACCGCCGGGTGATCACTGTGGAACTGTACCTGCCCGGTCACCGGCGCCCGGTATTCAAAGGCCAGCACTGCAGTACTGCCCGGGGCCAGTACCGTGTCGCCAGGCGCCTGCCAGCCCGGTTGCGCGATCAGGCCCAGCGGCAACGGCCCGGAATGGCGATCGGCGCTGGCCGTCACCTGCCAGCGAATCTGGTTGCCATGGCGCTGACCAGGCTTGCCATTCAGTGAAGGCAGCACCGGCAACGACCAACCCTCTGGCAAAGTGAGTGACATCCATAATGCCTGGCCACGACTTTGCGCTTCCGACAAGCGAAACTGGAAGGCCCCGGACACACCGGAGGTGGTGGTCTTTTGCCAATCGCTGGCCGGGTCCTGCAAGGTCAGCGTCAGGCCGGGCAAGGGCGCCTCGCCCCCCTCGCGACGCTGATTGAACGCCTGCCCACCGCCGGCACCGTTATCCTCGAACAGCACGCCGGTAAGCCAGTGACCGGCGGGGCGACAACGGAATCCGGCCTCGGCACCCGCTACCGACAGAGACTGAAAGCCCGGCCAGCCGCGCTCTCCCCGTGCCAGCAGCTGGCCATCACCACCCTGGCCGCCGTCTTTGGCACCGTCACCCCCCGCATGCTCGATGGTAACCGCCAGCGAATCGGTGACCGGCAGATCCAGCCACAGGGTGCCACCGCTACCGCCACCACCGCCCACATCGGCGGCAGCGCTGCCAGCCAGACCGCGCAAATCCAGGGCTCCCCGCCCCTGCAGGCCGGCAGCCCTGACCAGCAACAGCCCACCACCGTTACCGCCCTGGCCGCCGTCACCCTGGCGCCTGGCGGCAGCACCGCCGCCACCGCCCAGTACCAACACCCGAGGGGCTGGATGACCGCCGCGGCCACCGCCTTCCGCCGGCAAGCCATGGCCACCAGCGGATCCGTTGCCACCACCGCCACCGTTACCCAGCCGCTGGTGAGACAAATCCAGGCCATTACCGCCGCCGCCGGCATTGGCGGGTGCACCGCGCCCCATGTCGCCACCGGGGTAACCCACACCGGTATTCAGCAGCAACACCGGTGTCCCGGCGAGGCCTTCCCCTTTGCTGGCATGGTGGCCGTAACCGGCTTGCCGATCCTGAGCCGACGGCGCCGGATAGCGCCAGTCCGCCGGCCGCCCCAGCGCGCCCTGCAAGGACCGGGCCGGGCCACCGCGAAAACCGGCCCCCGCCACCGATAATCGATGTTCCGTCAGGGTGACCTTGCGTCGCCCATCCACCGCCAGCACCCCTCCGGTGTTGCACTTCCCGGGCAACGCCCGGCCACCCTGTTCACATGGAAGATGC
>NZ_JBNPEC010000058.1:0-43872 GCF_051117345.1 Alcanivorax sp. | reverse complement strand
GCGACCATCGCCAGCTGCGATGAGGCCGAGTTCGAGAAAATTATCGACGTGGATCTATTCGGTGTCTGGCGCACCCTTCGCGCGGCCCTGCCGGAAGTTCAGCGTAACCACGGCCAGATTGTCATCACCTCGTCGATCTATTCGTTCGTCAACGGCATGGTCAATGCGCCCTATGCTGCCTCCAAGTCGGCCGTGGAAATGCTCGGCAGAGCCTTGCGGGCAGAGCTTGCCGGTACCGGCGCCAGCGCCAGTGTGCTCTACCCCGGCTGGACGGCAACGCCTATCACCGAGCTGGCCTTCGGTGGCCATGCCACCGCCTCCGAGCTGATTGAAAGCGCCTTCCCTGCCGTACTGAGAAAGCAGGTACAGCCCGAGGAGATTGCCACTGCCCTGGTTGCCGGCCTGACCACCCGCTCCGCCGCCATCATTGCCCCGGCCCGCTGGAAACCCTTGTCCATGCTGCGCGGGGTAATGAGCCCACTCAGCGATGCACTGCTGGATCGAAGCGATAAAATTCACCGCCTGGTGAGAAACATCGAAGCGAACCGCTAGCAACACCGCCCTTCGACTCTTGCAGCCTCTTTATGAGGCAGCAAGAGTCGAAGGCGAGCGCTCCCTATGCTGTCCTCTGCAAAGCGTTGACTCCCCCGCCACCACTGGCATGATCGACGTATCCCAGCCAGCAGTGCCAGCCAGGAGCCACCATGTCCAAGCCCGTCATCGCCGATATCAAACCCCGGAAAATCGAACTCAAACCCGGTGAGACCTATCACTTCTGCCGCTGCGGGCGTTCCGCCAACCAACCCTTCTGCGATGGCTCCCATGCCGGTACCGATATCACCCCTCTCGGCTTCGAAGCCGACAAGGACGAAGGCTACCTGTGCATGTGCAAGCACAGCGCCAACTTTCCCTATTGCGACGGGACCCATGCACGGTTCAGCAAGGATCAAGTCGGCGAAGAAGGCCCTGGCCCGGAAAGTATCCAGCGGGACGGCATGCCACAACCAAAGGCCACCGCCGAAGAACCCAACGTGGCGCTGATCCACGATCTGGCAGAAAACGGACTCGATAAAGTCGGCCACCATGGCCCGATGACCGCCATGGGCGTCCCTCGCGACTGCCTGCCAAAATGGGATGACATACAGATCATGGTGGCGCAGATGGCCACCCAGCCACTGCTGGATGACCAGCCCGTAGGCACCGAACTGGTGATCGGTCCCAGGGCGGACAAACCGCTAACGCTGGATATTCCCCTGATGGTCTCGGACATGAGTTTCGGTGCGCTTTCCGAAGAGGCGAAGGTATCACTGGCACGCGGCGCAGACAGGGCCGGCACCGGCATCTGCTCTGGCGAGGGCGGTATGCTGCCGGAAGAACAGGCCGCCAACTCCCGCTATTTCTACGAGTTGGCCAGCGCCATGTTTGGTTATACCGAGGACCATCTGAAGAAAGTGCAGGCGTTCCACTTCAAGGGTGGCCAGGGCGCCAAGACCGGTACCGGCGGCCATCTGCCCGCCAACAAGAACGTGGGCAAGATTTCCCAGGTACGCCACATTCCCGAAGGCCAGCCGGCCATCTCCCCGGCCACCTTCAGAGAGCTACATAGCAGCGATGATTTCAAACGTTTCGCCGACCGGGTGCGCGAGGTGTCCGGCGGCATACCGGTGGGCTTCAAACTGAGCGCCAATCATATCGAAAGGGACATCCAGTTCGCCCTGGATGCCAGCGCCGACTACATCATTCTGGATGGCCGAGGCGGCGGCACTGGCGCTGCGCCCGCCATGTTCCGCGACCACATCAGTGTGCCCACCATCCCCGCCCTGGCCCGCGCCCGCCGTTATCTGGATAACCAAGGCGCCAGCGGCAACGTCACCCTGATGATCACCGGCGGCCTGCGCATGCCCATGGATTTCGTCAAAGCCATGGCGCTTGGCGCCGACGGCATCGCCCTGTCCAACAGCGCCATGCAGGCCATTGGCTGCGTCGGCGCTCGCATGTGTAACACCAACCAATGCCCCGCCGGCATCGCCACCCAGAACGAGGAATTGCGAAAACGCCTGGACGTGGACCACGCCGCCCAGCGCCTGGCCAACTTCTTCCATGCCGCCACAGAACTGATGCAAGTCATGGCCCGCGCCTGCGGCCATCACCATCTGAATCAATTTACTCTGGAAGACCTGGCGACCTTTGATCGGGAGATGGCCGCCCTGGCTGGTGTTCGCTATGGCGGAATCGGCTAGCGTCTGAAGATCATAGAGGGCGGACTTTCAACACCTGTAAGCCATGTCTTACAGGACGACCGCATGCGTAAGAAAAGGCGTACATTTTTTCGTTAACTCACCATCCAGGCGATCTATTTTTCCAAACAACAATATTTTCCTTATCAATCAAACCGTTAGAAAACAGCGGTTCCATCACTCCGATAAGCCACCAACGAAGACGGTCAACAGACCGTGATAGAAATATCAATTCATCCCCTCAAAGTCTCCGCCTGTCGCGATCCCTTTGCCCTGATAGCCAACTCGAAACTAATAATAATTGAGACCCAGTTCACTAACTGATGGCGACCAGCAGTCTTCGCCACTATTGCAGCACCCGGTATAACCGGACCTCGGATGGCACAAATGCAAACACAGCGCCTTGGATTTGTCGGATTGGAAGAAGACACGGTCCGTGCCTGCCTCTCAATGCTGAAAATCATTGATAGCCGGTCCTCAGTCAACTGGAGCCATACAGCACCAGCATTGGCGGATGTGCTGATGGTATCCAGCCAGCAAGAGGCGCAAACCCGTCAGGAAAGCCTGAGTCAGAAACCTTATATCGTCATCTATCCCAGCTGTGAAGAAAAACCAAAATCCGCGTTTACCCTTCCACATCCCTTTCGAGTCATGCAATTGCTGGATGTACTGGATGATGTGGTGCGCTCACTGGATAGCTCATTGAATACGGCTACACATGATCGCCGGGTTTCTCGAAACGCAGGGACCCCCAGTAATGAAAGAGGCACCTCTCTGCCTAGCGCCGATTTCTGCGCTTCTTTATACCGCGTCATCAATAGCAAGGGCGGTGGGGAATTATACAGCAGCCAAAGCCCGGAAGGGCTGTTGCTGGTAAAGCCGGGTAGCCACCGATTTTATGCCCGACCTGCGCTACTGCATGCGCTGTCCGCCGGCCCGGTATCATTCTCCCCACTTAGCCCCAGTAGCGACCCTGTTTCCGAGGGCATGGTTCCTCGCCCTCTGTTCGAGCTCGCCTGGTTGACCGGAGCCAGCCATTCCAGTGCTCTACTGCCCTGGCTGGAGGAAGACAGTCAATTCCGGCTAAGTCGCTGGCCCAGTGCCGCCGCGCTTAACAAATCCCGACCGTTGCTTTCCCTCTGTGCGCTGATGACCCGACGTGCGCTGACGCTTTCCGAGCTGAAAACGCTTTCACACTGTGATGACAAGGTGCTTTTCCACTTTATCAATGCATGCGAAATCAGCGGGCTGCTGATAAGCCAGGCTCGAAGCGCTTCGACCGTGCACGCCATACCGGCTAACTCAGAAAATCATCGTCTCGGTGGGATGATTAAAGGCCTCAGAACTCGTCTGGGATTAGGCTAAGAAATGATAAGTCACGAATTCAAAATTTTGTTCACTGGCCCAATGGGCGCCGGCAAGACGACAGCGATCACCCAACTCAGCGATGAAGATTGTGTATCTACCGATGTCGTCAATACAGATTTGCAACAGTGCAACAAGGAAATGACTACCGCCGGGCTGGATTACGGTTATATCAGCTTGCCTGACGGCAGCGGCGTTCGTCTTTACGGCACACCAGGACAAGAACGTTTTCAGTTCATGTGGCCGATTCTGGCCAATAATGCTGCAGGTGTCGTTCTCCTGCTGAATGGCGAGCACCCGGACCTCGACGCTCATCTGGATCTTTATACCAACGCCTTTTCCAACAACGGGGAAACGCCCCTGGTTATTGGTATCGGCCGGGTCCCCAGCGATGACTTCACACGTATCGACCGGGTTACGGAAAAACTGGCAGCCAAACATCTGTTTGTACCAGTGATTTCTGTCGACGTCAGAGAGTGTGACGACGTTCTGCTTCTGGTTGAAACCCTACTCTGTCAGATCGAAGCCAACCACATGGAACTGATGCAAGTATGAGAGACAGGAACCCCCTTAGCGATTCGGCCGTGGCAATGGCGCAGAAACAGCTTCACATCCTGCAGGACTCCACCCCGGGTATCACCTCTGCAGTTCTACTGAGCAGTGATGGCTTTGAAATAGCCACTCTGGAAAACGATAAGGGAAAAGCCAGCCGGCTGGCCGCAATGGGTAGCTCCCTGGCGGCAATCAGCTCGGCGATAGCGAAAGAGGCAGGCATTTCTGAATGCAGCCGTATGATCGTGGAATCCGAGGAGGGCGTTGTGGCCGTGATGAAAGTGCCCAACAGCTCACCTCCCCTTGCATTGGCCGTCGTAGCCAATGACGCCTCCAAGCTCGGGCAACTGATCTGGGGCGCCAAAAAGTGTTGTGCAGCTCTATCGGAGTCATCGACAGCAGCCAGTTAGTCCCCCCCTGTGTAGGGAATATATAAAATATTAGGAGTAAGTTATGGGAAACGTTACTGAGAGTCTGAAAACCCTGTTGGAATCCGATGGTGCAATGTGTGCCGCTATTGTTGATTCAAACAGTGGCATGGTATTGGGTCAGGATGGGAGCGGACTGGATCTTGAATTGGCCGCTGCCGGTAACACCGAGGTGGTTCGTGCCAAGCTCAAAACCATGAAATCACTGGGACTGAAGGACACCATCGAAGATATTCTGATCACACTGGGAACCCAGTATCATATCATTCGTCCGGTGGCTAAAAATGAAGGTCTGTTCATGTACCTGGTGCTGGACAAGGGGAAATCCAATCTGGCACTGGCACGCCGAAACTGTCAGTCGGTAGAGTCTACCCTCAGCGTCTAGTCGCCTCAGCACAAAGGAGTAGCACGGGTTTGCTGCTCCTTTGAGTTTCATATCAGAAAGGCACCACGTCCTCGCACCGCGCAGTTTCCCGAGACTGTCGGATGTTCTTCCCACACCGCTGTTTGCTCTTCAAGAATGCCCTTTCACTATCCCGGCCAAGACTTGTTACACTCCTCTCCCCCAGCCACCGCCTGAGACACCAGCATGGCCCGCGTGACACTTGATCTCCCTGAGCAGTTTCTCTACACCCACACCATCAATGTGCGCATGACAGACTTGAATACCGGCAAGCATGTGGGCAACGACCAGATGATTTCCCTGCTTTCCGAGGCCCGTTACCGGTTTTTCTGCCACATCGGCTTCGACCAGTTCGATACCGACAAGCAGAGCATTGTGGTGACTGACCTGGTAGCGACCTACAAGGCAGAAAGTTTCGCCCAGGATGATCTTCAGTTCGAGGTGGGGCTGATGGATTTCAACAAGTACGGGGCGGACCTGATTTTCCGGGTCACCAAACAACCTTCCGGACGGCTGGTGGTACTGGCCAAGCAGGGTTTTGTGTTTTTTGATCATCAAAAGCACGGAGTCATGCCGGTGCCGACAGCGTTCCGGGAACAGTTTGCCGACCTGGACTGAATCCGGTAACACCCGTGGCAGCGAACCGCACTAACCAATGCAATGTACGGCTCAGGACAGTTCCAACAGCTCGGTCAGAAATTCCTTCCACACTTGGTAGACCATAAAACGCCCAAGGCCAGGAAAGCTGCGCAACCGCACCCCGGGTAAATCCCCCGCCAGGCCACGAGCGCTACCGATGGAAATAATCCGGTCGTCTTCGCCGTGCCACTGCATGACCGGCATGGTGATCTTGCTCAAATCCACCTGCCAGGGATGCTGCATACGCAGATACTCATCAATCATGATGCGCGCCCCCTGAAAGTGGCTACGACGCATACATTTGATGGTTCGCTGCAGCAGATCCGGGTTAGCCAGCACGGCTTTGTCTTGTTCGCACAATCCTTTGGCGATCATGGCGAAGAACTTCTCTGGCGCCTTCTGTACCCCCCGGATGCCTAATCTCCCTACCAGCACGAACAGGCGGGGGTCACGCCGAAACAAACGCAGAAACATGTTGTGAAGCGGGTCCAGCTTGTCCAGTTCGAAGTGCTCAATGGGAACAGTACTGGCCAGCAGCCCGAGTCGGTCGAAGATATCCGGGTACAAGGCTGCCGCACACAGTGCATAGGGCCCACCACCACAAAAGGCGGCCATGGGCGGACGATGCAACTCAAGATGCTCACATAACGCCAGAATATCCGGACCGAAATCCCGGAACTCCATGTCCGCCTTGTAGGTGGATATGCCATAACCGGGGCGCACAATCATGATCATGCGCAGCCCTTTCTCGCGATACCAGTCATCAAAATAGCTGTGATCCGGCAGCGCCGCCCCCAGGTTATCCAACGTCAGTACCGGGCGGCCGTGCGGGTCACCATATTCGTACCAGCTCAGCACACGCCGGTCCGGCAGGCTCAGGGTGTATTCCCGATCCTGCTGGATTTGCGGGAGTTTTGCCGCCTGCACCAGGGCATGGCCCATGGTGTGACTGACCAGCTGTACCTGACTGTTGGCATTGAGTTTGGCCATAATGGATTTGAGCTGGGTTCGGGCCGTGTGAATACTGACATTCAACAGCTTGGCGCTCTGGCTCAGGTTGCCGATCTTGCACAGCAAGTGCAGCAGACGGGATTCCGCCTGGCTGATATTGAACAGGGAGCGAAGCATCTCAGGGGATGGTGTCACCACGCTGTGCCCAGCCAACACCCAGACGATGGTACGCAGCTGGGCAATGCTGCCCGGTGCATCAGATTTCTGCACCGGCAGACATAACAGGGACACCCCGTCCTGGGGAGAACTGATGAGCTGGGTTTCGCGGCCTTCGGCCAACCGGTTGATGCGATCCAAGGCCTGTTTCAGCTCCCGGTCGGCAAACAACAAAGTACCATCTTCGCACAGCTGCACCGGGCCATCCGCCAGCACCTGTCTGGCCACCGGATTGCATTCCAGTACCTGCATGCTGTCATCCAGCATCAGCATGGGCCAGGGCATCTGGTTATACATGGCATTAAGCACCTGGGTGCGATCTTCCAGGGCATGCATGTAGGCACTGCTGCGCACCGCTCGTTCCAGGTGGGCGATCAGTTGATCCACATCATTTGAGGGATGTCGAGGTTTCAGAGCCGTGCCAGCGTGGCCGGCCTGCGGCCGGTTATCGGTCCAGCCGGCAATGGTATCCAGCAACTCGACCCAGTCGCCGGGGGACAGCGCAGTTTCGTAGATTTTACCGATCAGCGCATCGTTATTGTTGTCGTCTTCCACTCAGTCTCGCCCATAGTCAGCAGCAACGATCATAGGAAGTGCGGGGAACCACGGCAAGCAGGCAAACGACGACCGGCGACTATTCCCGCACGTCCGCCGGTGCTGCCCGGCGTTTGGCCAGCCAGCGCCAGACCAGACCATCTGGTCGCTGATGCCCCGTCTGCACGTAACGCAAGGCGTTGAGGTGGCGCAGGCTCCATTGCATCTGATTATTGGCCTTGTCGGTGCCGCAAAACAGCAACCGGTCACCGGGCTCCAGCTTTTCCTTTTCATCGGGCAGGAGAGTATTGCGGCCATTGCGGCGCAGCATCAGGGGAATGGCATCCAGACACGTTAGCCGATGACGGGGGCTACGACACAGATTGCCCAGGGTAACCGGCTCGCCCAGACGCAGAGCCAGGGTCACTGCGGGGGTCTCTTCATCGCCAATCTGCACATGCCAGCTTTCCGGGGTGATCGTGGTCGTGATACCGGCCATACGCTCCAGCAGTTGCTCATTCCACTCATTGCCCTGCTGTTCCGCTTCCCGCAGAAACTCTTTCAGCAGAGGCGCATTGAGAACCGAAAGAAAACGACTGGCCACCAGAAAACTGGTCTGCACCGGCAATTCCGGATTGACTGCCTGGAACAACAGACGGTTATGCAGGCGGTTTTGCAGTGCCACCATGTAGATACTGCTGTTCAGCTCGCGAGCGGTCATCATCACTGACAGGTTATCGGCGTCGTCCGGCGTTGCCACCACCAGGGCGACGGCCTTGTCGATGCCCGCTTCACGCAGGGTCACCGCCTCGGTGCCTTTGCCTTCCACACTGCCCGCAGGCACATCCGGCTGATGTGGATGTGGGGTGACCACCACCAGTTCAATACCGGCCTCCTTGCTGAGCGCTTCGTAGACGGCGCGACCGAAGGGACCAAAACCACACAGGATCCAGCGGCCCTGGGGAGGCATGGGCCTCTCAGGCAAGGCAGCGTCGGGCAGAGAGGTAAGCCAATCGTACACCCGGTGGGTATCCGGCTGGCGAATACCCAGCAACAGCCGCCGGGCAAAATCCTGGTAGGGATTGACCACCAGGTCGGTGCCAAAGGACAGCATGTTGTTGGCGTTTTCTTCGCTGCCCGCACGGCAGAACACCTTGCTATGCTTGTTGAGCAACTTCACCGTGGTGGCAATTTTCAGATTGGTGTGATTATTGTTGGTCACTGCCAGCACACCGCGACATAACGGATGCTTGAGCCCGGCCTTGACCAGATTCCCGGGAATTTCCGCATCCAGGGTAAAACCCGGCACATACAGTCCCTGGTCCTTGATACGCAGTGAATCAATGGCTTCCGGGTCCTTGTCCACAATGACCACCCGCATGCCACGGCTGAGCAAAGAGCGGGTCAACAACTTGCCCGTATCGCCATAACCGCAGATCACATAGAAGGGTTCACGAAACCGACGCAGGCTGCGCTGCAACTGCACCCGGCTCAGTTCATGACGAAAACTCTTGTCCTGCAGCAGGGAAATGATGATGCCCACGGAATACAGCCAAGAGAACACGGTCAGATAAATGCTGACCATGGTCCACATGCGCTGGCCGCCGGAAAAATCGTAGGGCACTTCGCCAAAGCCGATGGTGCTGCCGGTATAGCTGACCACGTAGAAGGCTTCGAAGAAGCTCATTCGCCAGGGATTACCCTGATCATCCACGCCCGGGATCAGAGTGAAACCCACCGTGGCGATGCTGTACGCCACAATCAACACCACCAGCGGCACACGCATGCGCCGCAGGATCATGGGAACGACTGAGGGCATGACAGTTATCGCTGCAGGGTGATGGTTTCCACCGTCAACAGCACGGCGGATACCAGGTTGGCCAACAGCGCGCCACCGGACAGGGACACAATGGACGCCATCACCGCCGGCGTGAGCCCGACTTCAAGCACGTGCACCGCTACCGCCCAGACGATGGCTGCCACTATCAACTGCAGATCTGCCACCAGGGAGGAAGCCAGCAACACAGCACCAATCTGCGTGCGTTCACCAAATTTGAGCACAGTGGCGATCAGGCTCACTACCAGGGCCGCAAACAGCTCGTAAACATCATGGTGTTGCGGGTTATCAATCTCGCCGTAGAAAAAACCGAAGTTAAGCGTTAGCGCAAGCAGAATGAAAAAGCCAAAAACCACCTTCTCGAGATTCATCGTGCATCCTTGTTTTGCCCGAGGTGTTGGAGATCATTGTGTCAGGGAATGGACTGGTGGGCTACAGGCTTACCTCAGGATGACTTACCCACGGAGTTCACCGCGAAATACTGTTTATCCGCAGTCCTCTGTGGTGAGGCCATGCCTCTAACCGGGCTGACAAACACTACAACGCCAACCCCGTGCACCAGCCGCTGGCCCAGGCCCACTGGAAGTTGAAGCCACCGAGCTGACCGGTGACATCGAGAACCTCACCAATGAAGTGCAAGCCAGGCACGCTGTTCACTTCAAAGGTCTTGGAGGAGATGGCGTCGGTGTCGACGCCGCCCAGGGTAACTTCCGCGGTGCGGTAGCCTTCCGTGCCCGAGGGTTTGAATTGCCAGCCCTTGAGGGTGGCTGCCAGACCACTCAGGCGTTCGTTGCTGAACTGCTGCAAGTTACCCTGCCAGCCGAACCGCTCTACCAAAGCCCCGGCCAGGCGTTGCGAGAAGTACTGGCGCAGCCATCGTTCCATGCCGCGGTTGGGATGCTGATTGCGCTCGGCGACCAGATCGGCGAACGGGTCGGCAACACCGGGTAGCCAGTCCACAGTCACCGGCTGGCCCGGTGTCCAGAAGCTGGAGACCTGCAACATGGCCGGGCCGGACAGGCCCCGGTGGGTGATCAGCATGGGCTCGGCAAAGTGGGCACCGCCGGCCTCCGCCACCACCTCGGTGCTGATGCCTGACAAGGCGGACAGCCAGGTCTTGTCATCCGGCTGCAATGTGAACGGTACCAGCCCGGCACGGGTAGGTAGCACACTGAGCCCGAACTGCTCGGCAAGCTGATAGCCGAAGCCGGTGGCCCCCATGGTGGGAATCGACAGCCCCCCGCAGGCCACCACCAGTTTGGCGCAACGGATGACGCCAGCGGACGTAGAGAGCACAAAGCCCTGCCCCACCCGCTCCACCCGGCGAATCTCCGTCTTCAGGGAAATGTCCGCACCGGCCCAGTCACACTCGGTGAGCAGGATGCCGAGAATATCCTTGGAGGATTCTGCGCAGAACAGTTGTCCCGGCGCCTTTTCCACATGCTCGATACCATGGCGCTCCACCAGCTCCACGAAGTGCCAGGGGCTGTAACGCTTGAGGGCGGATTTGCAGAAATGCGGGTTGGCGGAAACGAAATGTTCCGGGGTGGTATTCAGATTGGTGAAGTTGCACCGACCACCGCCGGACATGAGGATCTTCTTGCCCGCCTTGTTGGCGTGGTCCAGCACCTGCACCCGATGACCCTGATACGCAGCCGTGGCGGCACACATCAGTCCGGCCGCGCCGGCGCCGATAACGACGATATCCACTTCTGTACTGACTGCCATGGGGCCCTCCGGTTACCGGCCGCAAGGATAGCGGGGATGGGCCGCCACGGCTATGCAGAAACGTCAGATCCATTGTAGGAGCTATGCTTGCATGGCGAAGGGTTGGCAGTGGCCAAGCATAGCGTCTACCAACAACAGCAACCCGAGGGACGACCACAAGCCACAAGGCACGCCAGGCATCTCTGCCTTGGCGGCCTGACCCGGCTATAGCTTGTACGCGGCTCAGGCAGCCAAAGCCGCGTTGTTGCCTGACGCATGCGGCTTGATGCGGCCCTACTGATTCAGCTCCTGATCACTGAACATATCCGCAAACAACGGCGAGGTAAGGTAGCGTTCGCCAGAGTCCGGCAGCACCACCACAATGGTCTTGCCCTGGAATTCCGGCAGCTGGCTGATGCGGTCCGCCACGCACATGGCTGCCCCGCAGGAGATGCCGGCTAGAATGCCCTCTTCCTGCATCAGCTTGTGGGCCCATTCCATGGCGTCTTCGTTGCTCACCTGCTCACAGCGGTCCACCACCGCCAGGTCCAGGTTCTTGGGCACGAAGCCGGCACCAATCCCCTGAATTTTATGAGGCCCGTGGGTGGGTTCTTCCCCTTTCAGGGCTGCGGTGATCATGGTGGAAGAATCCGGTTCCACGGCGATGGAGGTGATCGCCTTGCCCTTCTGGTTCTTGATGTAGCGGGACACCCCGGTAATGGTGCCACCGGTGCCCACGCCGCTGACCAGCACATCGATATCACCGCCGGTGGCGTCCCAGATTTCCGGGCCAGTGGTTTTCTCGTGGATCTCCGGGTTGGCCGGGTTGTTGAACTGCTGCAGCATCAGGAACGTGTCCGGATTGTCGTTGACCAGTTCCTCGGCTTTGGCGATGGCACCGGGCATGCCTTTGGCGCCGGGGGTCAGCACCAGCTTGGCGCCCAGGGCCTTGAGGATTTTCCGGCGCTCCAGGCTCATGGTATCGGGCATGGTCAGTGTCAGGTCATACCCCCGCGCTGCCGCCACGTAGGCCAGGGCGATACCGGTATTGCCGCTGGTGGGTTCCACCAGGGTCATGCCGGGTTTCAATTTTCCGCTCTTTTCCGCATCCCAGATCATGGAGGAACCGATACGGCACTTTACGCTGCCTGCCGGGTTGCGTGATTCCAGCTTGGCGAGAATCTTGCCCTGGCTGATGCGGTTGATTCGCACCAGCGGCGTCTTGCCAATGGTTTCGCTGTTGTCCTTGTAGATCTCGGTCATGGTTGCCTCTCCTGAATCGGCTGATACTGCTTCCTATTGCGGCTTTTCCTGCTTTTTCAACCGCCGGCTCCAACGCTGGCGGGCATAGAGTCGCAGGTCTGCCACGTGATCGGTTTCGTCCATGATCTCACGGCCGAGAATACTTTCCAGAATATCTTCCAGGGTAATCAGCCCGACCCAGGTACCGTGTTCATCATAGACCACTGCCATATGCTGGCGCTGGGCCAGCATGGCGTGGAACAGCTTGTCGATGCTCATATCCGTATGGACCAGCGTCACCTCGTGGGCAAGCACATTCATGGTCTGGTCCGGGCTGGTGTCCAGCAAGTCGGATTTGTGGATATAGCCTTTGCCCTCGCCTTTCTCCGTCATCACCGGGAAGCGGGAAAAAGGCTGGTCTTTCTCTTTTTCCAGGAACTGGGCCACGGTCATCTCCGGGGTCACCGTCCGGCATACGGTGCGCGGGGTCATGATGGTGCCGACCTTGATGTCGTGCAGCCGCAGGATGTTCTGGATCACCTGGAATTCGTTGTCATCCAGGGCATCCTGATCCTTGCCCATGTCGGCCAGCGCGCGGATTTCTGCACGCACTTCCACATCGTGCTCACCACCGCCAATGCGACTGGTAATCAGCTTTGACAGCCATACAAAGGGCATCAGGGCGATCATAATAAACTGCAGAATCGGCGGCAAAATGGGCGCCAGGGCACGCCAGTATTTGGCACCGATGGTCTTGGGGATAATTTCCGACAACACCAGAATGGCCAGGGTCATCACCGCGGATGCTGCCCCCAGCCAGGCCTCGCCAAACACCACCGCCACCTGTGCCCCCACGCCGGTGGCGCCTACGGTATGGGCTACCGTATTGAGGGTGAGGATAGCGGACAGGGGCTTGTCGATATCGTCCTTGTAGGAGCGCAGCGTTTCGTAAAGCTTGGGCCGCTTTTCCCGCAGGCCAGCGATAAAGCTCGGCGTGATTGACAATAACGCCGCTTCCAGAATCGAGCAGAGAAAAGAAAAGCCGATGGAAACGGCAGCGAAGAGGATCAACAGGGTCACTGTGCGAGGCTCCTTCCGAGAGCCGCTGTCAGCCAGCGGCTGTTATAATCAGGCTGTGTAGCCGCCGGCAAAATCCGCCAGCACCCGGCACACATTGGCCATGCCGTCGTGAATGACCGCCTCGATTTCCGCCATGGTGATCTCATGGCTGGACTTGCCCGCCGCCGGGTTAACCACCAGCGACAGCATGGCATAAGGCAGCCCGAGCTCCCGGGCAAGCACCGCTTCAGGCATGCCGGTCATGCCGACGATGTCGCAGCCATCACGCTCCAGCCGTGTAATTTCTGCGGCGGTTTCCAGTCGTGGCCCCTGAGTGGCTGCATAGCAGCCGCCGTCGTTCCATTTCAGCTCCGACTCAGCCAGTGTTTCCTTCAGGCCATTGCGCAGGGCGCTATCGAACGGCCAGCTGAAATCCACGTGCACCAGGGGCTCCGCCGGGTCGTCGAACAGGGTCATCTCCCGGCCCCAGGTGTAGTCGATAATCTGGTCGGGCAACACCAGGGCGCCGGTGGGGGCCTGGGCAGTAATGCCGCCCACCGCGTTGACCGCCACAATGGCGGTGGCACCCGCCTCTTTCAGGGCCACCAGATTGGCCCGGTAGTTCACCTGATGGGGCAGCAGTACATGGGGGTCGCCATGGCGGGCCAGGAACAACACGTTCTGGCCATCCAGCTCCCCTTCCACCACCGCAGCGGACGGATCGCCGAAGCGGGTGGAAATCACATGTCTGCGGATGATGCGCAGATTATCCATGCGCGTAAGACCGGTGCCGCCAATAAACGCCAACATACTCAGTGTTCCTTTACCGCGTAGATCCCCGGCGCATTACGCCAGAAACCCTTGTAGTCCATGCCCATGCCAAAAAGATAATAATCCGCCGCGTCCAGGGCCGTGAAGTCGGCTTTCAGGCCCGGCTTTGCCTTGCGGTCATGCTGCTTGTCCACCAGCACACAGGTCTTCACCGAAGCGGCACCCTGAGCCTTGCAGGCGTCAATGATGGACAGCAAGGTGGTACCCACATCCAGAATGTCATCAACAATCAGCACATCCCGCCCGGCGAGGGAGGCATTGGGGGTGACGATCCACTCCACATCCCCCCCGCTGGTTTCGCCCAGATAACGGCTGGCGTGCAGGTAATCCATTTCCAGTGGAATATCCAGGCGCTTGACCAGCTCGGCAGCGAAGATCATGCCGCCGTTCATGATGGTCAGCATCACCGGCACCTTGCCGGAGTAGGCGTCGGTGACCGCGAAGGCCAGCTTGGCGATAGCTTCCTGAACCTGGTCAGCGGAATGCAGCTCGATGGCCTCACGGCGCACCCGCATCAGTTCCTGTTGCAGCTCCTCAGCGATGGACATGCTGTGCGTCCTCAGTGTTGTCGTTTTCCAGGCCCGTGGCGGGATGATCGTCGTTGTGGCTGACAAGATGCAGGGTACGCGTGGGGAAGGCAAACTCCGCCCCGTGCTCGTTGACGATGGCCATGATCTTCATCAGCACATCCTGCTTGATCTCATGGTAACGCACCCACTGGGTGGTCTTGGTGAAGGTGTAGATGAAGAACTCCAGGTGCGAGGCGCCATAGCTGTCGAAGTTGACGATCAGGGTACGGCTGTCGGTTTCCAGCTCCTCGTGGTCGATCAGCATCTGCTTCACTTCCGCCACAATGCCCGGCATTTTCTGCCAGTCGTCATAGCGGATACCGATCTTCTCGTTGATACGACGGTTAAACATGCGTGACGGGTTTTCCAGCACCACAGTAGTGAACATGGCATTGGGGATATACAACGGGCGCTGGTCGAAGGTGCGAATACAGGTCAGCCGCCAGCCGATATGCTCCACGGTACCCTCGATAGAACGGTCCGGTGAGCGCACCCAGTCGCCGATGCGGAACGGCTTGTCCAGGTAGACCATCATGCCGCCGAAGAAGTTGGCAAGCAGATCCTTGGCGGCAAAAGCCACCGCCATGCCACCGATACCGCCGAAAGCCAGCACCCCCGACACGCTGTAGCCCAGGGTCTGCAGGATGATCAGCAAGGAAGTGATGATCACCGACACCCGCAGCAGTTTGGCTATCGCTGCCGCAGTGGACTGGTCCATGGGTTTACGCATGCGCGAAGGGTCGATCAGGTTTTTCTGCGTGTAGGAGATAAACCGGTTGAGGAACATGGCGATGATGATGATGAAGGCGATCTGACGGACTTTGGGAGCCAGCTCGAACAGTTCATTGGCTTGCTCGGTCACTGCCTGCAGCAGCTCCACAGAAATCGACAAACCAATGACCCAGAACACCAGGCGCACAGGAATCCGCGCCGCTTCCAGCAGCGCATCGTCCCACAGGGTTTCAGTCTTGTTGATCAACCGGTCGAGCACGTCGATGACGCGCATCAGGATAAAATTCACCGACACCGTACACAGTACGATGATGAACAATTGAGTCAGCCAGATATCCGTGGGGGTCTCCACGTTCGGCCATTGCAGCAGTTGGTTCCAATCCCAGTTCATGTGAGTCCTTAGCGAGGTTCAGTCAATGCCGCCGCCAGCTCCGTGGCAGCGTGTCGTTTGGTGATTTCCATGGGGCGGCGTGGGCGGGCACGCAGGCCGCTGGCCGGTACCTGGCCGCTGAAAGGCGTCGCGGCGAGGAAATCCAGCACCTGTTCTGCCCCTGGCCGGTTATTGCAAGCCAGCACCATGTCGCACCCGGCATCCAGCGCCGCCCTGGCCCGCTCCGGATAACCGCCCACGCCGTGGGCCCCGGCCATGGACAGGTCATCAGAGAAAATCACCCCGCGAAAGCCCATTTGCTCGCGCAAGCGAGTCTGCAGCCAGTAGCGGGAAAACCCCGCGGTCTGGTTTTCCACGGCACTATAGATCACGTGGGCAGGCATGATGCCATCCAGCTTCTGTGCCAGCGCCACAAAGGGGCGCAGGTCCGCCGCTTCGATCTCGGCCAGCGGGCGCGGGTCCACCGGCAACTCCAGGTGTGAGTCCGCTACCACGTGGCCATGGCCGGGAAAGTGCTTGCCGGTGGCGGCCATGCCGGCGGCGCTCATGCCGTCGATAAAGGCACCGGCCAGGGCGATCATGGCATCTGCATCACCATGGAAGCTGCGGTCACCGATTACCGTGCTGGTGCCGTAGTCCAGATCCAGCACCGGCGCGAAGCTGAGATCGATATCCAGCTCCGTCAGCTCAGAGGCCATCAGCTCACCGAGCAGGGAGGCTTCCGCCATGGCTAGCTGCGGGGCCTGGTCGTAGCGACGCCCCAGGGCGGCCATGGGCGGCAGGCGCACGAAACCGTCACGGAAACGCTGTACGCGTCCTCCTTCCTGGTCCACGGCGATCAGTATCTCTGGCCGCACCGCACGAATCTGGCGAACCAGCTCAGCCAGCTGCTGCCGGTCCTGATAGTTACGGGTAAAGAGAATCAGCCCACCGGTACCCGGGTGGCTGAGCAGGTCTTTCTCCACATCGCTGACCTGGAGGCCTTCCAGATCGAGCATCAGCAGGGGGGAAACGGATGGCATGGCAATCCTGGTTATTCGGTAATGGTGACAGCGGCGCCCACTGGCACCTGATCAAAGACGCGAATCATATCCGCATTGCGCATGCGTATGCAGCCATGGGAGGCAGGCATGCCCATGGGCTCACTGTCCGGTGTGCCGTGAATATAAATAAAGCGTCGAAAACTATCCACGTCACCACCCAGATTGTGACCGGGTTCCATGCCCCCCAGCCAGAGAATGCGGGTGAGTACCCAGTCCCGCTGCGGATGCTCACGGGCCTTGGCCGTATCGCAGATTTCGCCGGCGAATTTGCGCCCGCTGAACACCGCACCTTCTGGCAGACCGTCACCGAAGCGGGCCCGCACCAGATGCCGCCCCAGCGGCGTAGCCTCGCTGCCCATGGCCTGACCGTCGCCGTTGCGGGCGGTAGACACCGGAAACCGCTCGGTGCGCTCACCACGCAGTTCCAGCCATTGTTCAGAGAGGTTGATGATCAGTTCCATACCATCCTTTTCAGGCAATAAAGCCTGCATATTGAACCACCCTACGCGGCCGGTTGCAGCCGCGAACCGCACTGACCAGGTAATTACGGCACAAAACAATCCGTAGGAGCATCGCTGGCGGCGCGATCAACGGCGTTAGAAGACTGGTTTCACAACAGAGGGCACAGAGACCACTGAGGAAAAGAATCGGTTTTTCTCTTGTTGTTCGGTGGTCTCTGTTGGTAAATGGCTTTTGATCGCGCCGCCAGCGACGCTCCTACGGGAAGGCATATTACTCCGGCACGTCGGCCTGGATGCCGCCGACCAGAAACGGCAGCAGCCGGCGGGTGATATCCGCGGCGCTCACATCCAGGTCGAAATCGGCCTTGCTCATAGCCTGCAGGGACTGCATGCCGGACAGGGTAAAGATTACGGCGCCCAGACTGAACTGAACCCGCCAGAACAGCTCCATGGGCGGCACGCTCGGCACCGCCCGCTGCAAGTGCTCCTGCAGGCGTTTAAAGACAGCGCCGTAGTGTTTGTGCAGATAGTCACGCAAATGCCCCTGAGGCTGACTGTAGGCCTGCCCGGAGAGACGAAAGAAGATGGCCGCGCGCTGGGGGTCTTCCGGGTGAGTACCCAGGGCCAGGCGAAACACGATGCCGAGCACATTTTCCGGCGTGTCCGGGGTGCCGGTCGCTTCCATTTCATCCAACTTGGCACCGAGCGCCGCACTGAACGGTGTCAGGAAGCGCTCGAATACCGCCTGTATCAGCGCTTCCTTGGAACCAAAATGGTAATTCACCGCGGCCAGGTTCACCCCGGCCTTGCTGGTAATGGCACGCAGACTGGTCTCCGCAAAGCCCTTCTGGGCAAACAATACCTCTGCGGTATCCAGAATCCGGTCTACCGTGCCCGCCTGTGCCATTCGCCCTGCCCTGTGTTCAAAACATACGTTTCAAACATACGTTTGGGTGTAAAGGCGGTCAAGGGCTGCTTTGGAATATGTCGCTGTAGGCGGAAAAGCGATTTCACCACAGAGGCCACAGAGTTCACTGAGAAAAAGACAGCTCTGTGCCTCAGTGAACCTCTGCGCTGATGAGGTCGGCATCGTCGAAAAGCGGATGGCCAAGCTTGTCTTCAACTGAGCAGGGTAAAAACGCGCAGTGTCCGCCAGACGAGGAAAGCGAAATGATCCGAGCTGCCTGGATTTCATACATAGCACAAAGCCCACCGAGCAATCCTGTTTTCACTCAGTGCCCCTGTGCCCTCTGTGGTGAAATCGCTTTTGACCCAGCCCAGCAAATCGCGCCGCGAGCGACGCTCCTACGGAAAGCTTAGAAGTAATACACCACTTCCGCCTGAATGAAATCCGAGCGGCTGACCGGGCTCAGGCCCGGATTGACCGCCCTGCCCTGCAAACCTGACAGGTACAACTCCGAAGCCGAAAGAGGTTTTGCGGTATCGGTATAAAAGCGGGCTTCCAGGCTGGCCTTGAGGTTATTGCCGAAGCGGCGGCTGGATTCCAGGTTGATCGCCTTCTCGTCATTCTCCAGATCGTAGATCACACCGGCGAGAATCTCCGTAGACGCCACATCGTTGAAGGTGAACCGGGTGGCCAACAGTACGTCGTCCTGGAAAGGCGACGCCAGCGATTCATCCCGGTCTTCCCACAGGTATTCGAGCAGCCAGCCCAGGTCCGCGGCACTGTCGAAAACGCCCACCTGGGTATATTCGAAGCCGCCATCCAGCGCGGTAAAGCGGTCTCCCTGCCCGGAACGGGTAATGGCTTCCAGCTTCCACAGCCAGCCGTTTTTCAAGTACTGCAGCTCCATCCCGGTCTGGTCAATCACGTTATACAGCGGCACCAGCTCCGGATCACTGCCGGCGGGCAGGCTGCCGGTGAGCAGCAGGCTTTGCAGCTGCTGGGGGCTGAGGGCTTCCGGGAGCAACAATGGCTCGCGGCTGGTGCCGGAGAAATGCGACAGGGCCAGTTCCAGGCCATTGTTGAAATACTGCTGGTAGCGGAACGCCACATCCACGCGCTTGTCTTCGGCGCCGGATTCGTAACGAGCATCGTCGGACACCGGCAACGGTGTACGCGGTCTACCCTCTTCCCCGGCGTAGGTACGCTCACGAAAGCCCGGCAGCACGAACAGGTCGACGATACCCCAGTCACGGACGGTAGACAGGTTCAGCATGGGCTGGCCGAGCTTTTCTTCGCCATCCACCTGATCCACCAGATCGGTCTGGTTGATGATATCCACCAAGTGGCGCCCTTCGGTAACGCCCCAGAATACCTTGCGAATCCCCACCCGGGATTCCCAGCCGCTACCCACGTGAATCCAGGACAGCTCGCGGATATCTGCATGGGTGCGCTCGCTATCGTTTTCGTCAACCCGCGCATAGGGAATAAAGATGAACTGGTCGTCCCGATTGTTCCACTCGTGGAAGACCTCGCCTTTCAGATACAGGGAGCCATTGGTGGAATAGTCCGCCGCCTCGTAAGGAGAAGCCTGGGTGAAATAACGCCCTTCCAGGCCGGTTTCGCCACGAAATTCCCAGCCAGCGGCCAGGCTGGGCAGCATCAGCAGTGCCACCAGGGTTTGTCGCAACAGCATAATCAACGGGCCCGTTTCAGGCTGTTTTTGTTGAAGTCCGATTCGCTCAGACCGGTGTCGTAGCGGTAATTGCTCCAGAACAGGTCAGTAGCCTTACCGGTCTGGTGATTAACCATGGCCATCTTGGCGGGCTGCCAGAACTTGTCCTGGTACTGGGCGAAGTCGCTCGTGGCAAGGGTTTTCAGGCGGGATTCCTTTCGGTCGTAGTAGTCCACCTTCCAGGTACGGTATTCCTGCTGGTCGACCCAGACGACCTGCTTGATGTAGCCGGAATTCTCATCGGTGGGATACCGCTCCATGACAAAGCAGGTCAGCTCGCCACAGGGTTCGTCGCGCAGGTATTTGTAGGTGTACTTCTCCACTTCCTGGCCACGCATGTCCTCAAAGCTGAATTCGCTGCCCATGAAGGGCCCGGACTTGTTGCGCGAGGCGATGGTCTTCACCCGGCGCAGGGCAGGAAGATACAGCCACTGATCATCATCACCGGTCTTGTGACTGTAGGTGAGCAAGGCAGTGCCACGCACATCGCGGGGGGTATCGAAAATGGTCAGACTCTTGTCACCCTCCTCGCCCGTTCCTTCCAGGGTACTGACCCGCAGCTCCCGCTCCGAGGTATCACCGCGCTGGGTGATCAGCACCATGCGCATATCCGCCTGGAAGTCACCAAACCCTGCCCCGCGACGATCCGCTTCACGGGCAATTTCCAGCCCTTTCTCTTCCGGCATCTGGGCGTGGAGAACAGGAATGGCACAGGCCAGAGCCAGGCCGGACAGCAGCAGGCGAACTTTCATGGTGAACCTCGGTTTGGTTATTTTGTTGATCACACCGTAATGGGTAACAGTGTGTTTACCGTGATAGGGAGGATAACGGAAAGGGGGATGCTGAAGGGGCCAAAAAGCAGGGAATAGTTAATAGTGAACAGTTAATAGCTCGCGTGCTGAGCAAGGTTTGATTTCACACGCACGAGGCCGCGCCCAAAGGATGAGCGCGGCCTCGTGCGTTTAAAGCAAAGACAATCGCGATTCGCGTAGCTGTTAACTGTTCACTATTAACTGTTAACTGCCCTCACCACTCTTCCAGATACCCCACACAATGCTCCACCAGCTCGCTGACCCGCTGGATGGCATTGCTCAGGCGCTCAATGTCGCCTTCCGCCAGGGGGGCGTAGCGGTCTTCCGCCATCAGGTTGAGAGCGTTGGCGTCGCTGGGTGGGGCTGGGCGGCGGGCCAGGCCGGCGGCGCCCATGGCGTTCTGCATTTCGCCGTCCAGCCAGGCGATCAGGTCTGCCCGGTCGGCCAGCGCCTGGCCGAGGATGGCCATTTCCGGGGCTTCCACTTCGGAATCACGAAATGCCTGAACCAGGGCTGCCAGGCTGAATAAATGGTCGGCACCGGCCACCTGATAAGTGCTGGCAGACTGCCGAGCCAGACCGACCAGGGCCGAATAGAGATGAAATACCACCGCACCACGCAGGGACAGGCGTACCGCAGGCACCGCACCCGCCTGTTCGCGGGTGAGCTGACGTAGCAGGGCCTGAGCAAAGTAGATCCGCTCGCGCAGACCACTGACGGCATTTTCTCGGACCATTCGGGACATGAGAGGACTCGCAGATACTATGGGTATGACAGGTTAACCTGACCGCAGGCGCTATGCTGGCATCGCAAACATAGCGCCTACAAATGATGGCGGTCAGGATTTCTTGGCGGCCGATTTTTTCTTTGCCGGGGCCTTCTTTTTGGCAGCCGCTTTTTTCTTGGCGGGTGCCTTCTTCTTGGTCTGTTCCTCTACCCACTTGCCGTCGCGGTAAAAGGCCATCCAGCCGGTGGCTTTGCCGTCGATCTCGCTCATCACGTACTGCTCTTTGGCCTTGCGGCTGTAGCGCAGCACCCCGGGATTGCCGTCCGGGTCTTTCGCTGGCGCCTCGGCCAGATACTTGTGCTTGGGATCGAGCTGCTCTGCAACACTCTGGATTTCCATGATCAGCGGTGGACGGGTTTCCCGGTTTTTCGGGAATTTGCTGGCCGCCAGGAACAAACCGGAAGCACCATCGCGAAGCAGATAGTGGTCATCATCGTACTTTTCGCACTTGAGGTGCGGCATGGGAATCGGGTCCGCCCGCGGCGGCGCCGGCTCGCCACTCTTGAGCAACTTGCGGGTATTTCCGCACTCTTCGTTGGTGCACTTGAAGAATTTACCAAACCGGCCGGTGCGCAACTGCATCTCGTTGCTGCATTTTTCACACTCCAGCACCGGGCCATCGTAGCCCTTGATGCGGAACTCGCCCTTCTCGACCACGTAGCCGTCACAGTCCGGGTTATTACCGCAGATGTGCAGCTTGCGCTTTTCATCGATCAGGTAGTTTTCCATGGCCGTGCCACACTTCTGGCAACGCTTCTTGTTGCGCAGCTCCTTGGCTTCCGCTTCCTCATCATCGGCATTCACCGATTCGGCTTCTTCGCCGGGCAGCAGATTCAGGGTGGCGGTGCAACGCTCTTTCGGCGGCAGGCTGTAGCCTGAGCAGCCCAGGAAAACCCCGGTGGAGCCGGTGCGGATCTGCATGGGACGGCCGCACTTGGGGCAATCAATGTCAGTGTCGGTGGGCAGGTTGGCACGCATACCGCCGATGGCCTGCTTGCCACTGCCCTCGCCCTGGGCGGCTTCCAGTTTACCCACGAAATCGCGATAGAAATCGTCGAGCACATCCTGCCAGTTGCGGCGGCCCTCGGCGATTTCATCCAGGGTTTCTTCCATCCGGGCGGTGAAGCTGTAATCCATCAGGTTGGGAAAGCTTTCCGTCAGCCGGTCGGTGACGATATCGCCCATCTTTTCCGCATAGAAACGGCGGTTATCCTGGCGGACATAGCCACGATCCTGAATGGTGGAGATGATCGCCGCATAGGTAGATGGGCGGCCAATGCCGCGTTTTTCCAGTTCCTTCACCAGGCTGGCCTCAGTGAAACGAGCCGCCGGCTTGGTGAAGTGCTGATCGATGTCCACCTGATCGATGGTCAGTTTGTCGCCCTCTTTCACATCCGGCAGCAGGGTATCTTCCTGGCCTTTACGTGAGGCAGGCGGCTGGATGCGGGTCCAACCGTCGTATTTCATAATGCGACCCTTGGCCTTCAGCTCGTAGTCATTGCCGGTGGCGGTGAGCGTGGAGCTCAGGTATTCCGCTGGCGGCATCTGACAGGCAATGAACTGACGACGAATCAGCTCATACAGACGCTGGGCATCACGCTCCATATCCTTGAGAGAATCGGACGTGCGGCGTACATCGGAGGGGCGGATCGCTTCGTGAGCTTCCTGAGCGCCTTCCTTGCTGCTGTAGGACAGCGGCTTCTCGGGCAGGTATTTGTCACCCAACTTCTCGCCGATCCATTCCCGACAGGCGGCGACCGCGTCACTGCTCAGGTTGGTGGAATCGGTACGCATATAAGTGATATGGCCGGCCTCATAAAGGCGCTGGGCCATCATCATGGTCTTCTTCACCCCGAAACCGAGGCGGGTACTGGCCGCCTGCTGCAGGGTGGAGGTAATAAAGGGGGCCGAAGGTTTCGAGCGGGTGGGCCGCTGCTCACGCTGGCTGATGGTGAGGGTGCCGGCCTGCAGCAACGCCTGGCGATGCTGCTCCGCATCGTCACCGTTGTCCGGGCGGAAGTTCATGCCCTTGTGCTTGGCCACTTCCAGACGCAGGGCTTCGCCCTGCTCGCTGTGGGTGTCGCTGTGCATTTCCCAGAATTCTTCCGGGATAAAGGCACGGATTTCCCGCTCGCGCTCCACCACCAGTTCCACGGCCACGGACTGAACCCGGCCGGCGGACAGGCCACGGGCAATCTTTTCCCACAGCAGCGGCGAGATCATGAAGCCCACCACCCGATCCAGGAAACGGCGAGCTTGCTGGGCTTCCACCCGACTCAGGTCCAGCTTGCCGGGCTGCTCGAAGGCAGCCTGAATGGCTTTCTTGGTAATTTCGTTGAACACCACCCGGTCAAAGCGGCTATCGTCACCACCGATCACTTCCCGCAGGTGCCAGGCAATCGCCTCCCCTTCGCGGTCCAAATCCGTTGCGAGATAGATGCGATCGGCTTTGGCGGCAAGACGTTTGAGTTCGTCGATTACCTTTTCCTTGCCGGGAAGGATCTCGTAATGGGCCTTCCAGCCGTGCTCCGGGTCCACGCCCATGCGGTTGATCAACTGGGCCTTGGCCTTCTTCTTTTTATAGGCTTCGCGCTCCTCCTTGGGCAGGGAGCGGGTGTAGGCCGCTTCCTTGGCGCGTTCCTGAGGGGTGCTCTTCTTGGAGCCACCACTGACCGGCAGATCGCGTACGTGGCCGACGCTGGACTTCACTACGAAGTCGTCGCCCAGGTAGCGGTTGATGGTCTTGGCCTTGGCAGGCGACTCCACAATAACAAGAGTTTTTCCCATTCTCAGGTTCTCAATGGCGGCAGTTTGTTGAACAGAGCGCACCGGCTACAGTGCCCCGATATGGCGATCGCACAGGCGGCGCCAGTCTTCTTCGGGCGCTATTTAGACAGCGCCGGTATGGCCGGGTCAAGCTCTGCTGTCACCGACCGGCCTTTTTTAGTAGTAGACCAGAGACAGGGTCGTGGGCAACCCTCACAGTGAGAAACGGGCTCTGGCAAGCCGCCCAAAGAGCGTTATACTGCGGGAAACACACCGTTTCAGGGAGAGAACCGTGACGAGTCCTTATCGCCGAATTCTGGTCGCCATTGATTGCAGTGATGAGTCTGCCCAGGTGCTGTCCCGGGCGGCCGGGGTGCTCTCCGGCAATGATGGTGAGCTGCATCTGATCCATGTGATCGAGCCCCTGGCGCTGGCCTATGGCGCCGATGTGCCCATGGATGTGACCGACCTGCAGAGCGGCCTGATGAAACAGGCCCGGGACACCGCCGACACCTATGCCGGCCGTTATCAGATACCCGCCGATAATGTCCATGTGGAGCTGGGTTCCATTGAGAAGACCATCCTCGACCAGGCAGACAAACTGGACGCCGACCTGATCGTAGTCGGCAGCCACACCCGCAGCGGTCTCGCCCTGCTACTGGGCTCCACCGCCCGCGGCCTGGTTCCTGGGGCGCATTGCGATGTGTTGGCGGTTAAGGTCGATCAGAAGAGCAGTTAATAATTAACAGTGAATAGTTAATAGCGCGCGTGCCAGCGCATGCCTGACTGAAACGTAAGAGGCCGCGCCCAGAATATGGGCGCGGCCTCTTACGTTCACAGAATAGAAAACCTGTTCCGCGAAACTGTTCACTATTCACTGTTAACGATTAACTGCCTTCAAGTGAGCTGCAACGCCCCCGTCCCTTCCGCCCCTTCTTCGTTCCAACGACATAGCAGCTCCGCCAGTGCCTGGGCCTGAACCTTGAGGGCGGCCAGTTCTTCCCTGCTACCTTTTTCTCCGTGGAACACCGGTAGTTTGCGCATGGACTGGACCAATTCATGGTCTGGCGACTGCATGCGTTTGACTTCCAGGGTCCAGCGGATGTGGTGAACGATCATGTGAAAGAACGCCAGCCGGGTGATCAATGAATAAGGGCTGTCATCTTCGTTGAATTCATTGAAATCCAGGCTCACCAATACCGCTTCACGGGCAGCCTCTGACACCTTGATTGTGGCGCTGCGGGGGGTACCGAGCAACATGGAAAGGGTGCCAAAAACCTCCCCCGGCGATACGTAATAAAGCGGCGTTTCGCCGGCCGTATCGGATAGCACTTCAAGCTGCCCTCGCAGCAGAAAATACAGGGTGGAATCCACATCCCCGGCACGAATCACAGTGTCACCGGAACCGGCTACCCAAAGGCGGGTATTCTGCTCAAGCTGGGCAAATTCGCTTTGATCATCACGAGCAATTTCATTGAAAAACGGGACACCGGATAACAGCTGCCGGATCCGTTGTTGGCCGAAGTCATTATTATTGGCCTGCTCCATCTACTATCCCCAGGTCTGATGGAATTATTATCGAAGAGTCCGCCTACGGACGAATCAACACAAAGATCCGCAACCATTCAGAAGCTCTCTGCAATATGCTAGTGCCACCGCTCTCACAGGGCAACGATATCCTCCCGAAACCGGTGAAAACCTGCCCCCATACAACTGTTCAAATAGCACTGTTCATATTATCAGTACCTATGCTAGCATCGGTTTTGTAGCACTGTTTGTCAGCCAAGGCTGACAGCCTGGTTAGCCAGAAGCGTCGATGACGCCCGGGTATGGAACCGAAATCCTGCGGGAAACATGGAGAAGGTTATGAGCAGCAAACTCACCGATCGCCAGCAACAGGTGCTGGACTGTATCCGCGAATGCATCGCCGATACCGGTATGGCACCCACTCGCGCGGAAATTGCCGACATCATGGGCTTTCAGTCCAAGAATGCCGCCTCTGACCATTTGCGAGCCCTGGAACGCAAGGGCTTTATCAAACTCCACAGTGACCGCTCCCGGGGCATTCAACTGCTCGACAATGCCTACTGGTCGGAAGAAGAACTCCCGATTGTGGGCAAAGTGGCTGCCGGGGTTCCCATCGAGGCCATCGAAAATGTGGAACGCACCGTGCCGGTGCCCCAGGGACTGTTCAAGCAACGTCCCACTTACCTGTTGAAAGTACAGGGCGACAGTATGATCGAGGCCGGCATCTTCGATGGCGACCTGATTGCCGTGCGCAAATCCAACGTGGCGCGCTCCGGTGAAATTGTGGTTGCCCGCATTGACGAAGAAGTCACGGTAAAGACCCTAAAGTTGAATAAATCCAGTGCCACCCTGTTACCGGCCAACGATGCTTACGAGCCAATCAAGGTACCGGCGGATCAACTGATCATCGAGGGTATTTTCGTGGGGTTGATTCGTGATCCGAACTCTTTCTAGTGCCATTCTGCTATTCATGAGTGTTGCCGCCATGTCCGATACGCATCTACTTGCTCCCTGCCCGGCTTCGCCTAACTGCGTCTCCAGCCTGGCCAAAGACGAAGATCGCCGGGTTGCCCCCCTGCAGGTAGCAGACACTCGACAGGCCAGCATGGCCCGTCTACAGGCCTTGCTCCGCCAGTTACCCCGTGTAGAGTTCGACGTGGTCGGCCAGTCCCGGATTCAGGCCCGCTTCTCCAGCCGGCTGTTGCGATTCGTGGATGACGTAACCTTTTATATCCGCGAAGACGGCATGGTAGAAGTGCGTTCCGCCTCCCGGGTAGGCTATTGGGATTTAGGTGCCAACCGTCGTCGGGTAGAATCCCTGCGCGAACAACTGGCGGAGCAGGCTCCTGATGAAAGAACCTCACACTACTCACTGCAAGAGCGACATTCCTCACTGGGCTGATATCGGCGTCAATCTGACCGACAAGCAGTTCCGGGATGACCGGGATGAGGTGCTGGAACGAGCCCGTTCTGCCGGGGTAACCTGGCAATTACTCACCGGCACCAATGTGGACGAATCCCGCCAAGCCATGGAGCTGGCCAGCCAGCACGATGATCTGTTTTCCACCGCCGGCCTTCACCCCCATAGCGCCCGTTTCTACTCCTCCACCCTGGAAAAGAAACTGCGGGAGCTGGTAAGCCAGCAGAGCGTAAAGGCCGCCGGCGAGATGGTCCTGGATTTCAATCGCGACTTTTCCCCACGGGCGGATCAGGAACGTGCCTTTGAGGCACAACTGGCTCTGGCTGTGGAATACCGGTTACCGGTGTTTTTGCATGAGCGTGACGCCCATGAGCGCTTCGCGCCCATCCTCAAATCGCACCGGGATCATCTTGTCGGTGCAGTGGTGCACTGCTTTACCGGTTCACGCCAGGCGCTTTTCGATTATCTGGATCTGGATTGCCACATTGGCATCACCGGCTGGGTGTGCGATGAGCGCCGCGGCAAGCCGCTGGCCGAGCTGGTGCACAATATCCCGGATAACCGGCTGCTGCTGGAAACCGATGCGCCCTATCTGCTGCCCCGGGATCTGCCGGAAGCGCCCCCCAAGAAACGACGCAACGAGCCGTCGTTGCTTCCCTGGATTGGCCAACGAGTGGCGAGCTTGCGAGGACAGGATGTGGGCCAGGTGGCGGCCATGACAAGCCAAAATGCGCGAGCACTGTTCGGATAAGCGAAACCACCAAACCGTTGAGTTGGAGCTTTGCCTGCAAAGCGAAGGTACCAGTGCGAAAGGTTGCCCCAGATCTTCGCCTTGCAAAAAAGGCTCCTACAGCAGGTCAGACCTGGCTTCGCCAGTGAAAGCGCACCCGAAGCGGAGGGATCACCTCCCCTTCCGGCTGACCGACCATTTCCGCATGGGCTGAATGGTGCAACAGATGCGCCGTGCCAGTGGACAGGGTCTGGAGCTGGTTATTGGCATGCTCGGGGCCATTAAAGCGCATGATTTTACCGCCGTCATCGGCAACCCAGTACCAGGCATCACCAAAACGAACCTTGACGGTGCAGACGGACAGACAGGCCGAGAAAATCTCGACTTCATCGGCCTTGCGCTTGTGCAGTTTTTTGGGGCTTATCGTTTCCATGCCGACAATAATGATCTTGCCGCTGTGAAGCCCACATCAATCACTCAACCTGCCAGAAACTGCTGCACATCAAGCAGACTGAATGGCCAGCCCAGCTCCCGCCCCTCTTTCATCAGCACGGGAATGCGCTCGCCATAACGGGCCAGCAGCTCATCGTCCTCGGCCACATCAACCAGTGTCAGCGTAAGCTCCGGTGACACCATGGAGACCAGTTCACGGGCCTGCTCACAGAGGTGACAGCCCACCGTGGTATAAAGCACTACGCTCATCAGTCCTCCACATGCCGAATGGCATAGCAGACATGAATCTTGTCATTCCGGCGGAAATCCTCCGGAATGCTCCAGCGGGAAATATCATCTACCTGATACCACTTGCTGATACTCGGGTCGAGTTCGAAACGGCGGTAGTTGCAGGAAAAGTACAGCACCCCGCCCGGCTCCAGCCGACGCATGATCTTGCGGATCAGTTCGCCATGGTGCTCTTCCACGACGAAATCACTGCGCGACTTATTGTTGGAAAAGGTCGGCGGATCACAGAACACCAGATCAAACTGCTCCTGACATTCGTCCAGCCAGCGCATGGTGTCTGCACGCACCAACTCATGCTGGTCGGTGGAAAAGCCATTGGCGGCCAGATTGCAGGCCGCCCATTCCAGGTAGCGCTTGGACGCATCCACGGTGACCGTGCGCTTGGCGCCGCCAACAGCCGCATGCACGGTGGCAGAACCGGTGTAGGCAAACAGGTTGAGGAAGCGCTTGCCGCCGGCTTCTTCGGCAATTTTCAGTCGCGTGGGGCGGTGATCCAGGAACAGACCAGTGTCCAGATAATCCTGCAGGTTGATCAACAACTGCGCCTGCCCTTCCCGCACCAGCCGGTAACGCCCCTGCCCATCCAGCTTCTGATACTGCTGATTACCTTTCTGGCGCTCTCGGGTACGCAGGTGGACCTGTTCGCGGTGCACACCCAGCGCCGCGCGAACGGCGGTCACCGCCAGATCACGCCGCTGTTTGGCCTTTTCCGGGTCCACGGTTTTCGGCGCCTTGAATTCCTGCACCAGCACCTGATCGCCATAGATATCCACGGCCACGTTGAACTCAGGCAGGTCTCTGTCGTAGAGGCGATAGCACTGGATATCTTCGCGCTCCAGCCAGCGGCGCAAGTGTTTGCCATTCTTGCGCAAGCGGTTCACCAGCGGCTGAGCTCCTTCCGGCACCTCGAAGGCAGATGACTCAGCAATCGTCACCACCTCCACTGGCGCCGGCTGGCGAGAGTGGTAGAGACGAATGAAGTTATTGAACGGCCCGTTTTTCAGTCGCCACTGGCTCTGCAGGTCCATGCCGGAGCGATCCATCACTTCCGCGTCGGCGCCCAACAACACCGCTCGCCAGGTCGGCGCCAATTTAGCCAGCAACCGGCCAAGGGCGAAATGCAGCCAGCCAGCTTGTTGCTGCTCGTCCAGACGCTCGCCCCAGGGCGGGTTAGCTACCAGCAAACCCTGATCGGCGAAATCCCGGGAACGCAGGGCGCCCAGTTCGCGGCGTTCGAAATGAATGGCCTGACGAACCCCCGCCCGCTCGGCATTTTGCTGGGCCAGCTGGATAGCCCGGCCGTCCACATCGAATCCCTTCAGGGACATCTCCGGAAGCGGCTGGCGGGCGCTGGCGGCAGCCTCTTCCATGGCATCCTCCCAGAGCTGACGGCGACATGCCCGCCACTGCTGGAAACCGTAATGCTTGCGCTGGGCACCCGCTGCCCAGCCGGCAGCGATCTGCGCGGCTTCTATCAACAGGGTACCGGAGCCGCAGAACGGGTCCATTAGCGCTGCCGGATGATTGCCCTGACGCCAGCCGGCGGCCCACAGCATGGCGGCGCCCAGGGTTTCACGCAGGGGCGCCCGACCGCCGGCTAAGCGGTAACCACGCCGATGCAAGGGATCACCAGCCATATCCAGCCACAGATGCGCTTCATTGGGATCCAGCCGGGCACGGATACAGCAACTGCCACGAGCATCCCGGGATACCGTGAACTGCGGTGGCAATGACTGAATAAACCGTTTGGTGCTGATGCGGTTATCACCGCGCACCCCTGCCCCATGCTCCAGATGGATATGCAGGGGCGCATCATTTCCCACCAGCGCTAGCCAATCCTGGCTGGCGGCCAGCTTTTCCGGGGCGATATCCGGGGTTACCCCCAGCGTGGCCAGGGACAACAGCACCCGTTCCGCCAGCCGCGACCACAGACAGACCCGAAGTGCATCCGCGGTACCACCGGTAAACGCCACATGGGCCCGACCGGTTTCTGTTACCGATATCCCCAGTGACGACAGTTCGTCGGCCAGCAACTCGGCAATGCCGGGCATGCTGGTGGCCACAAATTCCATTACTGATACCTCGTAAGTGACTGTTTTATACGCAACGAAAAAATTAACCATTTAATTTTCAATGCGTTACACAAACCGTCATCAAGCTGCCCTTTATACGTCATATGCTTAACAAGCACGAACCATATTGCTACATGGTATTCGACACTACCCCAACGCTTTCCCATACTGAAATGGTCGACCCCGATGACTGGCCTTGTTCTCTGCCAGGGGTCATTTTCAATACCGCTATCTGTGAAAGGGAAAGCGTCTATGAAGCGACAAAAACGAAACAAAGACGACCGCGCCTACAGCCGGGGATACAACGCCGGCCTGGATGGAAAATCTCGTGAGGAGTGCCCGTTTGGCGCCCTCAGTGCACGCACCAACTGGATGGGCGGCTGGCGCGAAGGTCGCACTGATTTCGCACATGGCATGCTGGGGGTCTCCAGCATTCAGAACCTGAAAAATATCGGCTAACACCTTCAACCCAGTTCAACACTCCGCCGGCGCATCAAGCGCCGACTCACAGGGCCCCTCCCGGGCCCTTTTTAATTTCCAGCTTCCGGCTCGCAGCCTAGATAGCTTTCGGCCAGGCGCGGGCGATATCACCGATCAGCCCCGGCCCTTGATAAATCAGGCCACTGTATATCTGAACCAGGTCGGCCCCCAGGCGCTGCTTCTCCAGCGCATCGGCGGCGCGGTTGATGCCGCCTACCCCGATTATCGGGATTCGCCCTTTCAGGGTATCGCTCATGGTAGCCAGAGCTTGGTTGGCAATGGGCTTCAGGGGAGCACCGCTAAGTCCGCCCTGCTCATCGCCCTTGGGCAGTCCTTGTACCCCTTCGCGGGACAGCGTGGTATTCCCCACGCAAACACCGTCGATGCCGTGCTGCACAAACGCTTCGCCCATGGCCTGCAGCTCTTCTTCGCTGTTGTCTGGAGCAATCTTGATGACCAACGGCACGCGGCGGCGATGCTGCGCATCCAGACGGGTCTGGGCTTCGCGCAAGGTACCAAGCAATTCATTTAGCGCATCGCCGTGCTGGAGGCTACGCAGACCAGGAGTATTTGGCGAGGAGACATTCACCACCAGATAGGACGCATAGGCGTGGACTTTCTGCTGGCAACTCAGGTAATCCTGAACCGCGTCTTCTACAGGAGTGTCCTTGTTCTTGCCGATATTGATACCCAGCACACCCTTGTAGCGGCTCTGTTTAACCGCACCGACCAGATAGTCCACGCCGAGGTTGTTGAACCCCATCCGGTTGATCAGCGCCTGGGCCTTGGGCAGACGGAACAGGCGAGGCTGGGGGTTACCCGGCTGTGGCCGCGGGGTTACCGTGCCTACCTCGATGAAACCGAACCCCAGATCCGCCAGACCATCGATGCAGTCGCCATTCTTGTCCAGACCCGCCGCCAGGCCCACGGGATTGGGGAACTCAATGCCCATCACTTCCCGTGGTGATGCCGACACACTGCCCGGCCAAAGCTTGCCCGCCCGCTTGCGCAGCATGGCCAGAGTCAGCTCGTGGGCGTGTTCTTCAGACAGGGAAAACAGCAGGGGGCGAGCAAGGGAGTACAGCATGGGACAACCCGGATTGTGATAATGGCCGGCATTATAGCCAAGCTACCCCGTCACTTCGATGTTTTGTGTCGGACAGCCCCGGGGAGTACGGCACCACCTACCGGCCGCACTTTACCTTGTGGACCAGACACCACGTGAACCGGTCGGTTCAGCAGCTGGGCCGCCCTGCACCAGAACAAAAAAAGCCCGGCAGAGCCGGGCTTGAAAATAACCAACAGAAACCAGCGCGTCAGTTAGCTGTTCTGACGAGCGCGGGCCGCATCAGGCTTGAGCAGGAAGCAGCCCAGAGCGGGCAACAGCCACAGGGCGCCGATCATGTTCCACAGGAACATGAAGGTCAGCAGGATCCCCATATCCGCCTGGAACTTGATGGAGCTGAATGCCCAGAAGATCACGCCCACCGCCAGGGTAATACCGGTAAAGGCCACCGCCTTGCCGGTGGTCTTGAGCGTTTCCCTGTAGGCAGATTCCAGATCCATACCCTGTTTCAGGTAATGGGCCAGCTTGCTGTAGATATAAATACCGTAATCCACACCGATACCGACACCCAGGGCAATCACCGGCAGGGTCGCCACTTTCACGCCGATGCCCAGATGCGCCATCAGTGCCTGACAAAGGATGGAAGTCAGACCCAGCGGCACGATGATACAGATCACCGCACGGATGGAGCGGAAGGCAATCAGCACCAGAATGGATACCACCGCGTACACCAGGGCCAGCATGGGATACTGGTTGGCCTCGATGGTCTGGTTGGTGGCAGCTTCTACACCCGCATTCCCTGACGCCAGCTTGAACTCGATGACCTCATTGTTGTTCCGCTTTTCGGCAAAATCGGCAACCGCTGCGGTGACGCGATCCAGGGTTTCCGCCTTGTGGTCATCCAGGAACACATACACCGGGGCCAGGGAACAGTCCAGATTGTAGAGGCTGTCCGGCATGAAGCTCATGACATTGTTGAGCGCATACTGGTCCCGGGAAATGGTGGCCCATTTCAGGGAGCCTTCATTCATGTTGGTGGAGATCAGCTTGGTCGCAGACGCAATGGTAATCACATCCTGCACCCCATCCACATTGCGCAGGGTCCATGACAAATCATCCACGGTCTGCATGGCCGGATACGTGTTACAGGATTCCACCGGCGTCTTGCCCATCACCACCAGCACATCTGCACTGACAGAGTAGTTGGACACCAGGAAGTTCACGTCATGGTTATAGCGATAGCGGGGCTTGGGTTCATAGCCGCGCGGACAGTCCATTTCTTCACACGGGTCCGGCCAGAGCTCGGGCGCCCCTTTGTCCAGGTCACCGATTTTCAGATCCTGGCTCATGTAGATACCCACACCGTAACCGGCCACGGCGATCACAATGGAGAGAGCCGCCAAAGGCTTACGGGTAAAGCGGGCAAACAGTCCTGCCAGCGGGTGATCCTTCTTCTCCCCCGCCTGAATCTTGCGCACCGCTGCACCACTGACACCCAGGTAGGAAAGCACCATCGGTACCACAATCAGGTTGGTGATAATGATCACCGCTACACCGATACTGGCCGCCATGGCCAGTTCCCGGATCACGCCCACATCAATGATATAGAGCGTCAGGAACCCGATGGCATCTGAAACCAGCGCCACCATGCCCGGTACATACAGGGACTGGAACGTATTTCGCGCCGCGTCCAGTGGGCTCTGCCCTTCTGCAGCATAGTTCGCCAGCGTATTGACGATCTGCACACCATGAGAGACCGCAATGGCAAACACCAGGAACGGCACCAGCATGGAATAGGGATCAATGGTGAAGCCCAGCGTACTGACAATCCCCAGCTGCCAGATAACCGCCACAAAAGAACAGACGGTCACTGTCATTGCACTGCGCAAACAGCGGGTATCAAGCAGCAGCAGCACCGCAATCAGAGCCAGGGTGAAGAAGAAGAACATGGCCACTTCTTCTGCTGCGGCCATCACATCACCCGCTTTTTTGGCCAGGCCGACGATGTGGATGCGGACGTTGGGGTACTTGTCCTGGTAGGTTTCGCGAATCTCTTCCAGACGAGCGGCCAGCACGGGAATATCCACGCCGTTCTCACCCAACGCATCCAGCAGATGCGCATGCACCACACTGGACTGGAAGTTATCCGCCACCAGACGCCCTACCTGCCCGGAACGCAGTACATTGGTGCGCAACTCTTCCAGTGAGTCTTCGGAGCCATCATAGCCCGCGGGAATCACTTCACCGCCCTGGAAGCCCTGCTCGGTGACCTCATTCCAACGCACATTGCTGGTCCAGAGGGAACTGATCTTGCTGGGATCCACGCCATCCAGAGCAAACACCTCGTCGGTGATTTCCTTCAGAGCGGTCATATACTCAGGATTAAAGATGTCGTCACTCTGGGTTTCTGCAACGATGACACGTACATCGTTGCCCAGGCTCATATCATCCTTGTGTTCCAGAAAGTTCTGGATATAGGGGTGGCCCAGCGGGACCATTTTGCGGATATCGGTATTAAGCTGAATCTTGCTGGCCTGAAAGCCCAGAAAGACAGTCGCTGCAATGAACAGCAGCAGCACGACGGGACGAATGGAAAACAGCCCGCCGGCAATGGTTTTGGAAATACGACCTGACATGCTGTGCCCCTTATTTTACGTCTTCAATCACACGCACTCCGCCCTGGCCGGCGATAAGAACGCCGCCCGCCTTTCGGGGCAAAATTGCGGAGATGGATTCACGGTCCGGAAGGAACCGCAGGGAAAAGGTTTGACCACCATCATGGCTGGTGAGAATACCGCCGGCATTGGTAACCAGCACCACGGTGCCGTCTTCCAGTACCGTGCCGTCATTCACACCACGGGTCAGCTTGGTGGGCACCTTGACCCAGCTACTGCCGCGATTGGCGGTTAACCACACATTGCCTTGCAGGCCATAAACCAGCACCTGGTAATCGGATATCGGGGTGGCACCGAACAGGGTCCCTTCATAGGGGCTGCTCAGTGACTCCCAGTTCTGGCCCTTGTCAGCGGAACGAAAGATGACGCCTTTCTCACCAACCAGATAGCGGTCGCTGCTAGCCGGAGCGGCCGCATAACCGTAAAGGTGCCAGCCATCATTATTGCTCAACGCAGCGGTTCGTTTGCTCCAGGTATCACCGCCGTTGGACGTTTCCAGGTAGTAACCATAGCCGCCCACTGCCACGGCCTTGTCACGGCTTTCACAGTGCACGTCCAATAGCGGCGCACCGGAGGTATCGACAGGTGCAGCAGCGATTTCCTCGTAGGGATCATCGCTGTAGAGATCATCCCCGTAGGCATCGTCCTCATAAGGGTCACCATAGATGTCGTCCATGGACAGATCATCCATGCTCTCATCAGCGGTCTCGCTATCATCACTGCCACCCAGCGGATCACTGTACTGGAGCGTCCAGCTTTCTCCGCCATCACGGGTACCCAGTACCACGGCATCGTGGCCCACGGCCCAGCCGTTGCGGGCATCCGCAAAACAAACCGCTGTCAGGAGCACCTCTTCAGGCGTTTTGGCCGCCTGCCAGTGGCCCCCATCATCATCGGAGTAAAGAATCTTGCCACGGTCACCCACCGCCACAATCCGGCCATTGGCATCGGCCAGGTCCAGATAGTTGTTGGCAGTAACCAGCGGCGACTTGCTATCAATAAACTGTGCCTGCAAAGGGGCAGACAGCATGGCTGCAGTAGCCAGCAAAAGTATTTTTCTCATTGTCCCATCTCTTCCCGAAGGCTCGTTTGCCGAGCCGAGTGCAAAACGACCGGGGGCCATGGGCGTCCCGGTCGCGTTGCCAGAGCTGCCGTTAAACGGTCAGCCTTTTCTTGTCATTACCGTCCACGGCGGCGCAGAGCGGCCGGGTGGAAGTAGCGATCATCCGGAACCGGCTGGCTGTAATCCAGAATGGACGGTTCTTCATTATCCAGGAACTGTACGTGGTACCGCTGGGCCCGCAGATCGTGGAAGGTATCCAGAGCGGTCCATTGGGTCGGCACTTCGTAGTAGTTCTTGATGTAGGCAAGGCTTACACGCCACAGCTCATCACGACGGTCATACTGGTCGATGGCGGCGATCTGCCAGGAATCCGCATCAATGTAGAAACGACGCTTGGCATAGATATGGCGCTCACCCTCTTTCAGGTTAGCTTCCACGACCCATACACGGTGCAGTTCCCAACGCTGGTAATCCGGGTTTACGTGGCCCTGTTGCAGCAGGGTTTCGTATTTCACATCCGGGCTGTCCATCTTGTAGTTGTTGTAGGGGATAAACATTTCCACCGGCTTTTCGTGGACCAGCTTCCAGTTGTACTTGTCCGGGGCACCGTTATACATATCGGTGTCATCGGCAGTACGAAGGCCGTCGGCTGCAGCGATCGGGGTGTCGTAGGCCAGGTTGGGAGCACGACGGACACGACGCTGGCCGGCGTTATAACCCCAGGCCTGACGCGGCATTTTCTTCTGGTCGAGCATTTCATGAACCAGCACTGCCCCACCGGCCAGACGTGCCGGTGCCTTGGTGAAGGACAGGTAGTAGAAAATGATGTTGTCCAGGCTGTCGAAGTTGTACTTGGGATCGTAGTAACGGAAGTACACTTCCTGCTGAGAGGTGATCAGGGAGTAGGCACCGTTACGCTGCACCGCCACTTCGGAAGCACGACGCACCACGTACAGACCACGCCAACGCAGGATATGGTTCCAGATCGCCTGCTGAGCCTTGTCTTCGTTGCTGCCACTCAGAATCGGGAAAGGAATCCCGCCGAACGCATTGTTAACACCGGTTTCTGCCAATGAAGCCTTGGTCGCGTTACTCTTGGTATTGTCGTAAACCCATTGCGGTGCGGAGGTGGAGCGACGGCTCGGGTAGACATTGAGTTTGAAAGTGTCCGGGTAGGTTTTCAACATACCCTGCACACCGTCAGGCACCTTGTCCGCATACTTGGACAGGTTCTGGGCGGTGATGGTGAACACTACCTTGTCATTCTTGTAGGGGTCCGGGTGATGCTGGCCGGGACGGGTATATTCCTTGGGGATATCCTTCTTCTGGATACCACCAGTCCAGTCCGGAATGCCAAGGCCAGTGGACACGGCTTTGCCGTTACCGGTGACGTTGGCCCCGAACGGAGTCAGGGATTTACCCAACTTTGCCGCTTCTTGCGCGGACACGGCAGCCTGCACATTGGCCGCTACGCTCAGTGACAGCGCAAGCGCGCTGCCCATGGCGGTCAATTTCTTCAACATGATTGCTCTCCGAATAAACGGGCCGGAAACCCGGCCCGGAAAAAATTAAAAAGAGTACTTAACAGAAACCGAAGCGTTGTTCCGGTCCGCCAGTTTGTTGGAATATTTGGCGCCCCAGAAGCTGGTGGCAGACATGCCCACTTCCAGGTTGTTCAGGTACACAAAATCCAGCCCCAGCGTGGCGGCCTTACGGTCTTCCATAAAGTTACCGCCGATGGGGGAATTACCACTCACGTCATGGGCAACTCGCACACTCGGGCTCATGGAAATACCGGCGAAAATATTGTTGTAGTCCGCTTTCAGAACCGCACGATAACCCCAGGATGTGTCATCCAGATTATATTTGTTCGGGTCATCCGGGCTCAGGATCTGGGCTTCGGAACTGAGAATTGCGGCAGTGGAGTTATATTCCAGCTCCGGGTTCTCCAGGCCTTCGATGTGCTCGACGCCCAGTTCCAGCAGCGCGATCAGACCATCGGTACCCCAGGTTGGGCCAAAGTTGAAAATGCTGACCAGGGAGCCGTTATAGCTTTCCACTTCGTCATAGAAGTAATAAAGCTGGCCTTCCTGAACCGGCGTATTGGGATTGAGGCAGCTACCACCAAGCTCTGCACGCACACAGTGCTGCGTCAGACTACCCAGAGTAGGTGTAGGGTTAGCCGCTGCGCCTGCCAGTGACTGAATCAGGTTGTCGCCGATTTCATTGATAATGGCACGCTTGGGCCGGTAAGCCAGCTCACCCGCCAGAGACATGGAGCCAACGACAGTGTTGAAGCTGCCACCGAACATGTCCTGATCTTCCACATAGGCCATCTGGTACTCGGTAGTGTCGATGGTTTCCGGAACACCAGCCAGACCAGAGGTGTTGATCTTGTTGATGCGGGAGCCCACGACAGGGGTACGTGCATGAGTGCGGGTATAATAAAGCGCAAATTCAGTACCATTCAGGCTTTCGGCAAAGTAACGATAGGCCAGACCAAACTGACCATTGTCCTTGGCTTCCTCGTCACGAATCCGATCAACGGTTACCTGGGTCGCTTCGTATTCATAACCTGGCCCAAACTGGGCGGTATAGGCTGCAAACGCATTCTCCAGCCCAGGCGCGCCAGCCCCGAGGGCGACGACTCGACCGTCGATAATCACGTTATCAGCGCCCCGGCCCGGGAACGCATCATGGGTAGAGAAATAGGTGCCCGCTGGCGCATCCTCGGAATTTTCCCACTCGAACTGGTAAAAGCCTTCCAGTGTCGCGTTAAAGGTCAGCCCGTAGGAAAAGTACAAGCTATCCAGCGGCAGCAATGCCTCCTTGATTTCAGAGCCCGGCAAGCGCAAGGCGTTGAGGTCAAAGTAGTTGGCAGTATTGACACCACCCTGAATGAACAGGGCTTCACCCCAGTTGATCACCTGTTGGCCCAGGCGCACATTCAGGGGTTTCTCGAAAAGATCGAAACTCCCCCAGACATAAGCATCCAGCATGCGGGCCCGTTGGCCAGCATAGCGCTCGGCATCACTGTTGAAATCGTCACCGATACCGTTGTTGGCATAATCGGAATATGTCGCATAACGAGTAAACCCGTTACCCGGCACGAAGGGACCCGATTTCATTAGAGCGCCGCCATCATGACCACCGCCCATGATCTGCTTATCATGGAACGCCGTGGCACGCAGGAACATGCCGTAACGGCCCTGCCAACTCAGATCCATCTCCGGGGTGATCTTGTAAACCAGAGACGCCAGCCCGGTATCAAAATTGTTATTGGCATCGTTCTTGTTGACCTGGGAGCCATAGCCCTTGAGGGTCATGTCAACCACATCGCCGTTGGCCGCCAACATCCGGTCCTGTCCTTCTGTGCGGAACAACGCACCAACGGACAAGGCGGTATCCAGTCGACCGGACCAGTCGGGGTTATCAAATTGAAGCTGAATTGCAGAGGCAGGAAGTGACAAGCTGGTAAGGGCTGCAGCACCAGCAACAGCCATCGCTAACCTGGTTTTGCGCAGGGGGTTATTATTCATGTAGCTCTCCGAGTTGCCATGCATGGCTTTATTGTTCTTGCCCCGGTGGCGGCTTCTCCCTTGTGTACCGGTCCCATCATTCTATCCGATGCACACCACCACCCAGACTAAGTCTTAATTCTTACATATCGGGGCCAAAAAGAAATCCCCCCTCAGTGTACATTTAACGACCAGCCAGTCATCACAATTTTATGCACCCTGAGAAGAGCCTCAAATCAGGCCACTAATATCCGCTCGAGAACCTCTCTCAGATTGTCCGAGGCCTTTTTTTGCACTGCCTGCAAGGCTGAGGCTAGCTGCTGACGGCGCCCCGCTTCCAGCTTTGGCAGACGCGCAGCTGCATTGGCCAACCGGGCTGCGATTTGCGGGTTGATCCCGTCTAGTCGAACCAGTGCCGCAGCAAACAGGCGGTACCCCTCCCCGTCCGGAGAGTGGAAGGCAGACGGGTTGCCATTGGCGAGGGTGCCCATGAGAGCTCGCACCCGATTCGGAACAGTCCAGTCAAACGCGGAATGTGCCATCAATTCCTCTATTCCGGGCAGGCTGGCCGGCCCCGGTATGGCCGCCTGAACGGCAAACCACTGATCCATTACCAGAGCCTCATCGGACCAGCGTTCCGCGAACTGGGCCAGCGCCTGGTTCGCGCCGGCCAGGTTGTAGTGCACCAGCACCCGCAGTGCAGCCAGTTCTTCGGTCATACACAGCGGTAACTCGAACAACTCCGCTGCCAGACGCTGCGCTTCCGGGTGACCGGACGCTGCCAGGTAATCCAGCGCCAGATTGCGCAACTGACGGCGACCCATGGCCCGGCCATCCATTTCCAGCTCGGTAGCAATCAGATTTTCTGCCAGTGACAGCCAGTGGTCCTGCAACGCCTTGCCCAGGGCCTGCTTCATGGCACGGTGGGCAGCATGGACTTTGCCAGGATCCAGGGGGGTATGCCGGTCCCCCAGGGCCACTTCGCCGGGCAGTGACAGCAACAGAGCAGCCTGCGCCGGATCTTCATCGGCCCGGCCAATCACTTGCTCCAATACCGGCACCAGCGCTTGCGCCTCAGCTGCTGCGGTTGCCTCCCCCTTCACGAGACGATCCAGCGCGGAGAAATAAAGCCGCTGAGCGGCACTCCAGCGACAGTAGCCATCACTGTCGTGGGCCAGCAGGCGAGATAGCTGGTCATAATCGAAGTCGTAGTCGAGCATCACCGGCGCGGAAAAGCCACGCAGCAAGGAGGGCGTAACCGGCCCTGCAACATCAAAATTGAGAGTCTGCTCATCCCTGTCGAGGATAATGACCTTCTCCCGATTGCCTGGCTCATCCAGTGGCAGCGGTTCACCGGCTTCGTCCAGCAAGGCCAGACGCACCGGGATCATCAACGGCTGCTTCTTCGCCTGCCCCGGTGTCGGGGGAGTGTGTTGGCGGAAGGTGAGCTGGTACCGACCCTTTTCAAGGCTATCTGTCACGGTCAGTACCGGGGTCCCGGCCTGACTGTACCAGCGCTTGAACTGGGTCAGATCCCGCCCGGAGATCTCCTCCATGCAGGCAACGAAGTCATCACAGGTGACTGCCTGGCCATCGAATCGCTCGAAGTAAAGGTCTGTGGCGCGACGAAAGGCTTCCGGCCCTAACAGGTGATACTGCATACGGACAATTTCAGCGCCTTTTTCATAGATCGTCAGCGTGTAGAAATTATCAATTTTCTGGTATTCCGCCGGGCGAACAGGATGCGCCATGGGGCCCTGATCTTCAGGAAACTGGTGGTTAACCAGAAAGTCCACATTCTCCACCCGTTGCACCGCGGCGGAATTCATATCAGCAGAGAACTGCTGGTCACGGAATACGGTAAAGCCTTCCTTGAGACTGAGCTGAAACCAGTCCCGGCAGGTAACCCGGTTACCCGACCAGTTATGGAAATACTCATGGGCCACCACGGATTCCACCCGCTGAAAACCAGCATCCGTGGTAGTGGAGGGGTGCGCCAGCACGCAGGCGGTGTTGAAGATATTAAGGCCCTTGTTCTCCATGGCCCCCATATTGAAGTGGCTTACCGCCACGATCATGTAGATATCCAGGTCGTACTCACGACCATAGGTATCTTCATCCCAGCGCATGGCATTCTTCAGCGACAGCATGGCGTGATCCAGCTTGTCCAGATCGCGGTGTTCCGCATAAAGACGCAGCGACACCTGGCGACCGGAACCGGTGGTGTAGCTGTCTTCCAGGCAAGCCAGATCACCGGCTACCAGCGCAAACAGATAGCAGGGTTTCGGGAATGGGTCCTCCCAGGTCACCCAGTGGCGATCACCCTCCTCGCCTTGATCGACCGGGTTACCGTTGGATAGCAGCAGCGGGTAGCGCTTCTTGTCGGCCCGCACCGTGGTGGTAAACCGGGCCAGCACATCGGGACGGTCCGGGAAGAAGGTAATACGGCGAAAGCCTTCCGCTTCACATTGGGTGCAATACATGCCGTTGGAGCGGTAGAGACCGTCAAGCGCAGTATTTTTTTCCGGTTCGATATCCACCACTGACGTTAGCTGGCAGCGTTCAGGCAGCCCCCTGACAATCAACTGATCGTCACTGTACTCGTACTGCCCCTCTTCAAGCACAACTCCGTCCAGGGCCAGGGAGCGCAGAACAAGGCCCTCGCCGTTGAAGCGCATCTCTCCCGCCGGGACAGGAGAAGCCGGGTTATGTTTGAGCAACAAACTACTGGTGACTGTCGTCACGCCATCATGGATATCCACATCCAGAACCACCTCATCCACCAGATAGACCGGAGGCTGATACTCTTCCAGTCGTGTGGTCTTGACTGCACTATGCGCGGTTTCCATGCATGACTCCTGCTGTAATTTCAACGTACCCGTTCAGGACACTCATAGTAGACACTTGGCCTAAACGAAAACACCCCGCAAGAGCGGGGTGTTTTCGTAGATACTGCCAGATCGGATTATGGTGCCTCTACATCTCCAGGCGCCTGGGTTCCGACACCCACCTGCGCACCAGAGGAAAGTACGAAGCTGACCACCTGAGCCTGCAGTTCTGCAGTCACCTGCGGTGCACCACCGGACGGAGTCAGCAACGAGCCATGCCCACCGGCTGTCATTTTCACGTAACCCGGCGCAGCGGTCACATCAGCCGCGCCAGCCCCTAGCTGAGTCGCACCGGTGAGGGAAGCCAGAGCTTCTGTACCCATCAATGGCAGTGCCGGATCGCCGTTAGGCACCACCGCATCACCATTCACCTGCTGAATCAGTACCGGCACACCAAGAGTCCCCAGAGTTTCGGCAAAATTCACCGGATCACCAGAAGCCACCGTGCTTTGTGCGGCATAGAGGAACTTTTCATAGTTACTGGTTCCAACATTGACCCCATTGGCCGCCAACCCTGCCTGGATGCGGGGAGCGAACGTTTGCGAGTTGTTCAGGATCTGGGTCAACTGTGTACCCCCGACAGAGGCAACGAGCCCTTTAACAGGATTCAAGTTGCTGCCGAAAGTAGCATCATTACTGATCGCAATCTGATTCACGGTGGTGAATACCGACCCAACTATCGCACCCAGAGAGGCCCCGACAACCGTCACATTATCGGTATCCAGCGTACCGTTAGTGGCAATATCCAGATCGCTGATCGCCTGCAGGCTGGCATTCAGGTTCATCAGATCCATCACCGACTGACGCATATTATCGCGGGTGTTCCCCAAGCTGGCCAGATTGATGAACCAGGCACCAGAGCCGTCTTGTGCAGTTGGGCTGTCAAAATTCATAAGAGCAGGATTGCCCGTTGCGCCCTGGACCACATTGAAGTGACGCTCATGGAAGTCTTCGCCATAAAGAGCAGAGAAATCAATCAGTGCACTGTTCTCAACATTCAATGCGGCAGCAAATGCACTGTTAGCAGGCACACCATGTACCGGCAAGTCAATTGCCACAGTGGCCACGCACTTTGAGGCAAGCGTGTGGCCCAGCGCCATTACAGAGGTACGGTCACTGGTAATGCCATGGACATAAATGACTGTGGGGTAACCCGTGCCATCACGAACATTGCCACAGTTTGCGCCCATCAGCTCTGCCGGGGCAGTAGCCGGATTCGGCAGGGTAACCTGAAGCGGCACCAGCTCTTCACCGGTCTCTGCGGCAAACGGAAAGCGATAGGTCACATTGTAAGAGCCGTCAATATCCGCAGGCGGAATACCCGGCCCAACCTGAGACCCCAACACCTGGTCCGCATTCCAGGTTTTTTGCAGGAAGCTGAAATCTGCAGGAGCGGCAGGCGCTGACAGGTAATAAGGCAACGAAATGCTACCGGTGTAGAGCGTACCAATCCCCGCAGCCAGTTGCCAGGCAGTCAGTGTCGAGAAATCC
>NZ_JBNPEC010000016.1:0-9487 GCF_051117345.1 Alcanivorax sp. | reverse complement strand
GACAATTTCACCCTGTCGATAGATGCTCGCAGAAAACCGTGCCTGCAGTTGCTGTAGCTTTTCAGGGGGCGTCTTGGGGGAGATGAGCGTCGGTTTTACCCCGTCCAGCAATGCGCTGATGAAGTCGCTGATCGCCGCAGCGTTGCTTTCGAGAGGCCATAGCACTCGGTGGCCGGCATATTGGCAATAGTCTTTTCGTGTCAACGGCAGCTCTCCACTTTCACCCACAAGGGTAAAGCGAGAAGCTTCAGTACTGAATGCCTTTCTGCAGGCGGCCAGTAATTCATTCATTGGGTTAAAACTGCTGGTAGTGGAATTGCAGGGAAGGGTCGCTGGCAATCAGCAGGCATAGTAATGCCAGCCCTGCGCCCAGCATCAGCGTGCGTATCAGTCGATTGCTCTGTAGCAGCGGTGTTTTTTTCATTATCCGAGCCCCCAGGTCCGTATGTAGAGTTGGAGTGAAAAAACAATATCTTCTGGAAAGAAAGTCAGTGCATGGCCTATGGATACGTAGAACCAGACTGTAACGATGCCTAAGTAGCCCCAGGCCTGGTTTTGCATGATCGTACGCCAAATTTTGTACTTCCGTGTTTTTCGATGGTAATAGGCGAGTACGGCGAGGCCGATGCCATGATGCAGCCCCCATAGCAGCCATCCTGGAGACAGACTGTGCCAGGCGCCAATGGTGAGCATCGTCAGTATCAGTGCCAACGAAGGGATGCGCCAGCGACCCAGCACCGGGAAATAAATATAATCCCTTGCCCACCCGGACAGGCTGATGTGCCAGGCCCGCCAGAATTCCGCCAGGTTGCTCTGGCGCAAAGGATGATTGAAGTTCTCCATAAGGCGTATGCCAAACAGCAGTGATACACCGATTGCCATGTCGGTGTACCCGGAGAAATCCATGTAAATTCGCAGAAACTTGATAAACGAGATCAATACTAGCTGATGCCATTCCATGGCCATTAGCTCGTCGCTGCTAAGGTCTTCCGGGATGAAGGGCGCGAGAATGATGTCCGAAATTAGAAGTTTCTTTATTAGTCCGCTGCAGATCCTTTCGAATGCCAGAGAAAAATCTGGTAATGAGTCTCTCTGCGGAGCCATTACCTGGTTCTTGAAGGGGCTGTAGCGTTCGATTGGGCCTGCAATAAACATGGGGAAATACAGCAGATACGATAGATAGCTACCAAGTGTTGCGTCCGAAAAATTCCCTCGATGGCTTTCCAAAAGAAAATGCAGCTGTTTGAAGGTGTAGTAGCTGAGCCCAAGAGGGATGACTGATTTTTCTATCCAGCCAGCATTTTGAGCAGCAGGAAGAAAATATTGATAGCAAAGTAGGGTGCCAAGCGGAACCGCCATGGATAGAATGAGAAAATACCCGGACCGATTTTCCCGAAGAGGTTTCCCCAGAAAGAAAGTGGTAAGGCCTCCAATGACAGGTACAACCAGTGTGCGTGGCGAGATCATTGCCAGTAATACCGCGCTGGTTACCCCCAACATGCTCGCTTGGTGTCGGCGGAGTGCAGGTATGCTCCAGAAAGCGATCAGTGAAACAAGGATGGTCGACGCTGCATAGAACGCATCGTTATCAATGTTCATGATGAGGTTGCCCTGCCAGATAATCGACAAAGACGCGGGACCAGATGTTGCGGCCTGAGGCGTTGGTATGCACTGGATCGTTGAAGTCTGAGTGATCAAGTCGGGTCATCGGGTTCAGGTCGATACAGGAGAAATTCTGCCGACCATCACAGACCTGGGCATGTATTTCCTGATATACCTGAAGGTAGTCGCTACTCACGCCATTTTCCGGAATGGGGGCGGCAAGTAAATGGAGTGTCGCGCCTCTTTCACTGAGGTAGCCCTCAAGGGCTTTCACTACGGCCAGGTTGTGATGGATGTTCTCCTGGCGAGACATGGCAGCTGTTTTCTTCCGGCTTACGTTTTTCCACGCTTCCTGCCATTGGGGGCTGTCGACATCATGGTCAATGGAATAGCGCTGGTATACCGGCCGGCTGCCACTAAATAGTAGCTTGTTGGAAAAATGTAGAATGCCTTTATTAACCAGATACGCTGAGAACTGCGCCAGGGAGTAGTGCTCGGAGATCAGGAATTCATCGGGTAGATGGAGGCGTTCAGAGAGAATCTGTTGAAAAAACGATGTCGGATCTGCGTGGTAAAGCCTGCCGTTCAGGCGCTCGAAATTCTCCTCAAGGCTGAATGTGAAGGTGATGGGGGAAACAAAATAATAGTATTGATCTCCAGGGCTAGGCTGGCTCAGATAGGCGAGAAACAAGGTCTCAACCGGTCGCTGGCCAGGTGTATTGAGATCCACATACTTAAACAGATCAGCATTCCGGCTGGCCAGTTCCCGCTGCATAATGGCCTGTTGCCAGAGCGATTGCCGCACGACCGAAGTACCGAGAATATACAGTGCCGGGCTGTCGATGGCTGCGCCTTGTTGTGACAAGCCAATAGCCCGGCCGGCATACTCATGCACCTGGGTATGCTTTGAGAAAATCGTGTCGAAGTAGGGAAGGTGGCTTGCCTCTAGCCGGTACAAAGCGGCCGCGCCAAGTACACAAATCCCTATGCAGAACCAGTTGGCTCCGCCAAGTTTTTTGATTTGCATGGTTTCTAGGAAAGCTTCTTGGCGATGAATCCAGAGATGTTGTCGAGGGAGTCAAAGTTTTCCAGGGCCAATTCAGTGCCGGCCACCTTGATTCCGTAGGTTTTTTCCAGATAAACAACGATTTCCAGCAAAGAGACTGAGTCAATCAAGCCTCCGCTGAATAATGCTGTATCGTTGCTGATTTCATTCTTGTCCATGAACGCCAGCTCGGCGACCACGTGATGAAGTCCTGCTTTATCCACCGCAACAGTCATCCCTTTCCCCTTTCTTCCCTGATCAAAAATTGACCGCAAATGTAAAAAAGAATAATAGCACGTTAGTCCACTGGAGAGTAATGCCTGGAAAATCGGGAGGCTGTTACGATCCGGGCAGTGTGCCGGAGATGGGGTCTGGTCCCGTCAATCCGGGAATAAGCCGGGATGCCCGAATTGACGTCCTGAGTAAGTAACTACCCATCAAGCGCTTATCGCCTTTGGGGTTGCCTCAGCAGAAAAGGAGCTCTGCAATTCTGCCGCCACGGCATCCACCCGCTGCTCCGCTTCCCTGATCGACGCGGCCAGCCGCTCCCCACCTTCTTCCTGATGTTCAACGGCAATGCGGTGAATGCGGGTAATACCGATCACCTCCAGCGGCGTGTCCAGGCGGGGCCCCAGATGGTTCAGACCGGCGGGCGCGCCGCCGGGGCCGAAGCCGGCGCCGCCCCGTGACGACAGAATCACCGCGTGGCGGGGCCGCTCAGCCAGTAGTGGCGTAAACGGATCGTCCGGTCGGGTTTCGTCATAGTCCACCGTGCGCCCCATGCGTACCACCTGGTCCACCCAGGCCTTTAAGGCGGCCGGCATGCCGAAGTTATAGAGAGGCGCACCGATAACCAGAATGTCCGTGGCAATCAACTCGTCGATCAGTTGATCACTCTCGGCCAGTACCTCTGCCATCCAGGGTTGCTGACGCTCTGCCGGGGTAAAGGCTGCCTCAATCCAGCGCTGGTCGATAAAGGCGGGCGGGGCGCCGCCCACATCCCGATGGGTCAGGGTGGTATCCGGCTGCCGGGTTTGCCAGGCAGTCACAAAGCGATGAGTCAGGCGGCGGCTCAGGGAGCCGTGCTCATCGGTACCGGCAAGACCGGGGCGGGCGCTGGCATCCAGTTGCAGAAGGTGTGTCATCTCAGGCTCCTTGTGTTATGAGTTGTACTCATTCATCGTTGACGATGAAAACAGCCTAGCGACAAGCGTAAAGGCGCCACAAACGATCATTTCTTGCTGATATAGATGAGATTAACTCAGTTATGAGCCCTCGCCGCCTGCCTTCCCTGTCCGCCCTGCGGGCCTTCGAAGCCGCTGCCCGCCATGAAAGCGCCAAGCAGGCGGCCAATGAGCTGTCGGTCACTGCCACGGCCATCAGTCACCACATTCGCGGGCTGGAGGAGTCGCTGGGGGTGGCGCTCTTTGTCCGCAAACCCCGACAACTGTTGCTTACCCCTCAAGGGCGAGAATTGTTTCAATCACTGGAGGCGGCCTTCGACAGCATTGGCGACGCCGTCGCAAGGTTGAAAACCGCTCCCTCCCGCCAGGCGGTAACGCTCTCTACCACGCCGGCGGTGGCGGTGCGCTGGCTGCTGTCCTGGGTGTGCATGCTGCGCGAGGTGCATCCTGACATTGATCTGCGCATTCATGCCTCCCACGAACCGGTGGCGCTGGACGGCGTCACCGCCGACCTGGCGATCCGCTATGGCGATGGCCAGTGGCCGGGGCTGATCGCGGAAAAGCTGTTCGATAACACCTTTGCCCCGGTATGCAGCCTATACCTGAATCTGAACGATCCGGCGGACCTGCCCAAGCATCCGCTGATTCACTTCCGTCCTCAGGGCGCTCTAGCCACGCCTCTGGACTGGGCCGGCTGGCAGAAGCGCGCCAAAGTAGCGGGGCTGGATGTGAGTGCAGGGCTGGTGTTTTCCGACGAAACTCACGCCATCTCCGCTGCCATTGGCGGGCAGGGTGTGGCCCTGATGAGTCGCCCTTTGATAGCCGATGAGTTGGAAGAGGGGCGCCTGGTGCAACCCTTCGGTCCGGAACTGGAAGGCAAGCCGTTCTATCTGGTGTACCCGGAAAATCGACGGGATGACCCGGTGATTCTGGCTATTCGCGATTGGGTGATGCAGGTGCCGGGTGGGTTGTGTACGGCAGTGGGGTAGATTTCGGGTGTGTTCTGACTCAATTGGATTAACCAGTGGTAATGCACGGGTGTGACTGTACCCATATTGGGTCTTATGCGGGACGCCATAATGCTGACGAAGTTGATGAAGAATGACTGTCTGACGTAGCAGGGTTAGAGACTGTATTGCGCCTCGCGAGCAAGGCGCCCACATCGCCAAAACGTAGGGTGGATTACGCCTTTGGCTAATCCACCCTACGGTCTACGTCAGGACTGGCTGGCCTCTTCACGGCGTGGTTCGTAAGGCTCGCCGCCGCCGGGGAAAGCCAGGCGCAGGTTGTTCAACCAGGTGGTGCCGAACTGGCGGAACAGGGAGGCGCTGTTGTACGGAATGCCGTAGCGGTCGGCCAGCGCCCGTACCCGCGGTGCCACTTCCTTGTAGCGGTTGCTGCACATGTCCGGGAACAGGTGATGCTCGATCTGGTGTGACAGGTTGCCGGACAGGATGTGGAACAGCTTGCCACCCTCGATGTTGCAAGAGCCCAGCATCTGACGCAGATACCAGCGCCCGCGGGTTTCGCCTTCCACCTGTTCCAGCGTGAAGTTGTGGGCACCGGCGGGGAAGTGCCCGCAGAAGATGATGGTGAAGGCCCAGATGTTGCGGATCAGGTTGGCCACGGCATTGGCGCCGGCCACCATGCCGAACACCAGCAAAGGCGAGAAGGGCACGTAGAAGGAAATCGGGATCGCCACCAGCGCCGCCGCCAGTGGCCAGGCGATGTAATCCTTGGCCACCTGCCGCCATATCTTGTAGCCGATGCGTTTTAACAGCGGGGTGAAATCCTTCAGCTTGTTCTTGCCTTTCAGGTGGTCATCGATGGCCTGCTCATGGACGGCCACGCCTTCCTCGAACAGCAGCATCAGCAGAATGAAATAGATCGGCTGCAACAGAAACGCGGGCTTCCATTTCTGCATGGGCGTCACCCGCATGATGCCGTAGCCCACATCCAGGTCTTTTTCCAGCACATTGGTCCAGGTGTGGTGCACCACATTGTGCGAATGCATCCAGCGGTCCGAGGGACTCATGGTGTCCCATTCCCAGGTGTTGGACTGGATCTCCGGGTCTTTCATCCAGTCCCACTGGGCGTGCAGCACGTTATGGGCGATTTCCATGTTTTCCAGGATCTTGGCGATGCCGAGCGCGAACACGCCCAGGCCCATGATGGTGAGCGCCACCGGCCAGCTTGCCAGCGCGTGTCCCCAGGCAGGAATGAAAAACAGCGACAGGTAAATCACAAAACGGGAGCTCACCGCCATGGTGCGCTGGGTCTTGATCACTTTGAGGATATAAGCGCGATCCCGGTCGCCACGGGAATCAAACACCTCGTTGCGAATGGCTTCCAGCTCGCGGCCGAATTCTTCGATCTGTTCATCGGTCAGGTCGACCGGGTATTGATGGGTTTTCATTAGTCTTCCCTCACAAATCCAGTTCGCAATCGCCGGCGGCGGCGCAGATGCAGGTCTGTACAATGCTGCCGGCTTCGTTCAGCACTTCGCCGGTGCGTAGATCTCGCACACACCCGGAGACCAGGGTGGTGTTGCAGGTATGGCAGATACCCATGCGGCAGCCGTGGGGCGGGTTCATGCCAGCCTCCTCGGCCACTTTCAGCAGAGGTGTGTCACTGTCGCCGTCGGCTTCCACATCGCTCTGCGCAAAGCGCACCCTGCCACCCACCGCATCGTCGGGGATCTCAGTAAAGGGAGCGCGGAATCGCTCCACATGCAGCTGGCGGCTACAGCCGGCGTCTTCCATGCATTGCTCGATGGCTTCCAGCAGGGCAGGGGGGCCGCAGGCGTACACATCCCGGTCTTTCCAGTCCGGGCAGAGCGCATCCAGTTGAGCCGCCGAAAAGCGGTTACGGCTCGGGTCGTCGCCCTCGCGGCTATACATCAGGTGCAGGTGATAGCGATCGTTGTAGCGATCCATCGCCTTCAATTCCTTGCCCAGCACTACATCAAACTCGTGGGGCGCATAGTGAATATGGCAAGTATCTGGCAAACGACCCTGGGCAATCAGGCTGTTGATCATGCTGAACGCCGGGGTGATGCCGCTGCCTGCAGTAATGAACAGCGGTTGAATCGGCTGGGCATCCGGCAGGTAGAAATCCCCCTGCGGCAGCCCGATGGGCAGGTAATCACCTACCTTGATATTGCGCACGATGTGGTGAGAGATGGTGCCCTTGTCGATGGCCTTCACGGTAATGGTGAAGCAATCGTCATCCCGCTCCGGGGGGGAAGAGATGGTGTAGGTGCGGGTGTAGTGCTTGCCGTCGGCGGGGATGCCCACGCGCACGTGCTGACCTGCACGATGGCCGCGCCAGTTCAGGCCGGGGCGCAGGGTGATAGTGCGGGCGTCCTTGGTTTCATCCCAGACCTTGACGACGCGGGCCTGCATTTTGTGCGTGGTCCACAGCGGGTTCATCAGCTCCAGGTAATGGGAGGTGCGCAAGGGCCAGGCAAAATAATCGGTGATGGTACTCAGGCGAGACCAGATAGACGGGGATGCACCTGGCTCGGGCTGGGCGGGTTGACGCATAACGGTTCCTCGGTCGTTGTCATTATTTGAGGTGAAGCTCGCCTGGCGGGCCAGGCTGGCGGCGGGCAGCCGGGGCGGCTCGCCATAATCCGTTTTGTCACTGTTGTTGTAGCTGTTTTATGTCCGGTTCGGGTTTCAGTATCCGCTTGTGCGGGGCGTGCTGACCAACCCCTTTTACCGAATCCCTACGCAATACCCATGCAGACACACAATCGGGTACAACGCAGCAAGTGCACATCTGAATGTGTACAAGTGTTTACAAGATTAGAATGACATCGCCCTGCTTGTCTACCCCGTTTTTAATACGGCTAGAGTCACGCCCCGTCGGCGCCTTGCCAGCAAGGCGAATAACCGCCGCCCGGGCCAGGAAAAGCCAGCTCCCTCTGAAATCCATCGCCCCCGGCCCAACAGTTGGTACACTGCACGCCTGATTTCCTGCCACTCGGGCCCTTACGTGACTGATACCCTGTTTTCTTCCCTGCCACTCAGCGGCGATATGCTCGCCAACCTGGACACCCTGGGCTACACGGCCATGACCCCGGTGCAGGCGGCCAGCCTGCCACCCCTGCTACAGGGCCGGGATGTGATCGCCCAGGCCAGCACTGGCAGCGGCAAGACCGCCGCCTTCGGCATCGGCCTGCTGCACCCGCTGAACCTGCGCTATTACGGCTGCCAGGCACTGGTGCTGTGCCCCACCCGGGAACTGGCCGATCAGGTGGCCGCAGAGATTCGTCGCCTGGCCCGGGGCGTCGGTAACATCAAGGTGCTTACCCTGTGTGGCGGCCAGCCCATCGGCCCGCAGATCGGCTCTCTGGAGCATGGCGCCCAGGTGGTAGTAGGCACACCGGGGCGGATACTCAAGCACCTGAGCAAAGGCACTCTCAGCCTGGATGGGCTCAATACCCTGGTGCTGGATGAAGCGGATCGCATGCTCGATATGGGCTTCTTCGATGATATTGCCGAAGTGATACGTCAGACCCCGGAACGTCGCCAGACCCTGTTGTTCTCCGCCACCTATCCGGCGGGCATCAAGCAGCTCGCTGAAACCTTCATGCGCAACCCGGAACACGTGGAAGTGGAGGCGATGCACGACAATACCCGCATCGAGCAGCGTTTTTACGAAGTGGACCCCCTGCAGCGCTACGAAGCGGTGGCCGAGGCTATCGCCTGTTTTCGACCCACCAGCTGCGTGGTGTTCTGTGTCACCAAACAGCAGTGCCAGGACGTGGTTAGCCAGCTCTGTCGGCAGCGGTTGTCCGCCCGCGCTCTGAACAGCGACCTGGAACAGCGCGAGCGTGATGAAGTGCTGACCCTGTTCGCCAACCGCAGCCTGTCGGTACTGGTGGCCACGGACGTGGCTGCACGAGGGCTGGATATCGATAGCCTGGACATGGTGATTAACGCGGAACTGTCCCACGACCCGCAGACCCACATTCACCGCGTCGGGCGCACCGGTCGGGCCGGCGAGAAGGGCCTGGCCATCAACCTGGTGGCCCCCCGCGAAAGCCGCCGGGCCATGGCCATCGAAGAACTGCAGGGCGAAAAGCTCAACTGGCACCCGGTCTCCAGCCTCAAGCCCCGTGCCGGCGACACCATGCTGCCGCCCACGGTCACCCTGTGCATCGGTGCTGGCCGCAAGGACAAGCTGCGTCCCGGCGATATTCTCGGAGCCCTCACCGGCGACGCCGGCATGCCCGGTAATCAGGTCGGCAAGATCACCGTCACCGACTACCAGGCCTACGTGGCCATCGAACGCGACAGCGCCGACCTGGCACTGCAGCGGTTACTGGATGGCAAGATCAAGGGCAAGAACCGGCGGGTGAAGAAGCTGTAGCCTGCCGGCTACCTCTCTTTTGTTGGAGCTATGCTTGCATGGCGAATACGGCGGTGACCAACGGGCAAATCCTGCCAGTTACCGAAACCGCCCAGGATTGCCACCCAAGAAGCCTTGCACTTGCCTGGTGCAAAATATGACTATCATGGCGCCCTGAAATAGAGCAAAAACAGCCAGATTACCCGGCTTTCTTGCTCAGCTCGGCCAGCTTCTGATCCAGCATGTTGAGAATATGACGTCGGCTAATTACCCCCAGCACCTTGTTGGCGGCATCCAC
>NZ_JBNPEC010000022.1:0-9517 GCF_051117345.1 Alcanivorax sp. | reverse complement strand
AGCCTTTCTGGGGGGCGCTGATCAGTACGTCCACGCCGACCTTCTTCATATCGACCCAGATAGTGCCTGAGGCAATGCAGTCCAGCACGAACATGCCACCGACGCTGTGTACGGCATCAGCCACCTGTTTGAGGTAGTCATCCGGCAGGATGATGCCGGCTGCGGTTTCCACGTGGGGGGCAAAGACCATGTCCGGCTTCTCGGCCTTGATGGTTTCCACCACCTGCTCGATGGGAGCCGGGGCGAACGGTGCCTGGGGCTGGTCGCTGATCGGGGCGGCTTTCAGCACAGTCTCTTTAGACGGGATGCTGCCCATCTGAAAAATCTGGCTCCAGCGATAGCTGAAGAAACCATTGCGGATCACCAGGCAGGACTGGTCAGTGGCGAACTGCCGGGCCACCGCTTCCATGCCGAAGCTGCCGCCGCCGGGTACCACGGTAACCGAGTGAGCGTTGTAAACCTGCTTCAGGTTGCTGGAAATATCCCGCATGACCTGCTGGAAACGCTGGGACATGTGGTTCAGGGAGCGGTCGGTAAACACCACGGAATACTCAAGCAGGCCGTCTCGATCAAAGTCACGGGGCAAATCTGTCACTGGGGGTCACCTCTGCAGCAACCGGCGCTGGCCGGTCTCGTTGCGTTATTGTCTGCCTTGGATACTGGATTGCTGGCAGCGCCGCAACCGTCCGGAGCAAAAAGCATGGCAAAAGGGGCATCAACTGGTTAATTCGCAGTCAATGACTGTCGTCTGCAGTCAATTAAGCTTATGTCGGAACAATCTTGAGCCAACCGGGGCGCTGCCTCATACTATGCGCCCTTAACGCCCTGTAAACACAGCGTTTAACCCCTATTCTTCGGCAAGCGAGCCACGATCACATGACAGAGTACGTCCTGATTCTGATCAGCGCTGTGCTGGTTAACAACTTTGTCCTGGTGCAGTTCCTGGGGCTGTGTCCCTTTATGGGGGTCTCCAACAAGATCGAGACCGCCATGGGCATGTCCCTGGCGACCACCTTTGTGCTGACGTTGTCGTCCGTGCTCGCCTATCTGACCTGGGCCTATATTCTGGTGCCCTTCGAGCTGGAGTACCTGCGCACCATCAGCTTTATCCTGGTGATCGCCGTGGCGGTGCAGTTCACCGAGATGTTCGTGAAGAAAGCCAGCCCCCTGCTCTACCGGGTGCTGGGCGTGTTCCTGCCGCTGATCACCTCCAACTGCGCGGTGTTGGGCGTAGCATTGCTGAATGTACGCCAGGAAGATGCCACCTTTATGTCATCGCTCACCTACGGGCTGGGCGCGGCGCTGGGCTTCTCCCTGGTTCTGGTGCTGTTTGCTGCCATGCGTGAGCGCATTGCCGTGGCCGATGTGCCGGAAGCGTTCCGTGGCCCCAGCATCGGTCTGATCACCGCCGGCCTGATGTCGCTGGCCTTCATGGGCTTTTCCGGGCTGATCAAGTTATGACCGCTGTATTGATTGCCGTGGCCGCCCTGCTCGCCCTGGCCGCCGTGTTCGGTGCGGTGCTGGGTTTTGCCTCGGAAAAATTCAAGGTCGAGGGTGACCCCATTGTCGAGCAGATCGATTCCCTGTTGCCGCAGACCCAGTGTGGCCAGTGCGGGCACCCGGGCTGCCGCCCCTACGCGGAAGCCATTGCCGAAGGCGAAGACCACAACCGCTGTCCCCCCGGCGGTCAGGACACCGTGGATTCGCTCACCGACCTGCTCGGCCGCGACGAGCTGACCCTGGACGACGAAGGCGCCGAGGATGCGGACATCCCCAAGGTCGCCTATATCCGCGAGGACGAGTGCATCGGCTGCACCAAGTGCATCCAGGCCTGCCCGGTGGATGCCATCGTCGGCGCCGCCAAGCTGATGCATACGGTGATTGTGGACGAATGCACCGGCTGCGACCTGTGCGTGGAACCCTGCCCGGTGGACTGCATCGACATGGTCGAAGTACAACCCACCCTGCAGACCTGGGGCTGGAACCGCCCTGCCGGTATCGGCGAGCGTCCGGACAGCCGTATTGAGGTGGTTAACCTGTGATTCGCACCCTGTTCCGTTCCCGCAGCCCCAAGGTCTTCGACTTCCACGGCGGTATCCATCCGCCGGAACGAAAGGACATATCCAACGGCACCGCCATTGCCCCTGGCCCCATGCCGGGGCAGTTGGTACTGCCACTGAACATGCACATCGGCGCCCCGGCCAAGCCACTGGTCGAGCCAGGTGAGCGGGTACTGAAGGGCCAGATGATCGCTGAACCCAGCGGTGCGGTGAGCGCGGCCATTCATGCGCCCACTTCCGGGACCGTCAGTGCCATCGGCCCCCGCGCCATTCAGCACCCTTCCGGCATGGATGCGGTCTGTATCGTCATCGACACCGACGGCAAGGATGAATGGATAGAACACGCCGGAGTGGCGGACTATACCGAGCGCAGCCCCGGCGAACTGGTGGACACCATCCGCCATGCGGGCATCGCCGGCATGGGCGGCGCCGGCTTCCCCACCAGCATCAAGGTGAACCTGGGCGACCACCAGCGGGTGGAAGAACTGGTGATCAATGCGGTGGAGTGCGAACCCTACATCACCGCCGACGACCGTCTGATGCGCGAGCGCGCCGACGAGATCATTGCCGGCATCAACATCCTGCAATACCTGCTCAACCCGCGCCGCACCCTGATAGGCATCGAGGACAACAAGCCGGAAGCGATCTCCGCCATCAAGCGGGCCTGCAAGGGCTGCGACATCGACGTGCGCGTGGTGCCCACCAAGTACCCCTCCGGCGGCGAAAAGCAGTTGATCCAGCTACTCACCGGCAAGGAAGTGAAAAGCGGCCAGCTACCAGCCCAGGTGGGTGTGGTGTGCCAGAACGTGGGCACCGCCTACGCCATCAAGCGCGCAGTCGTCGACGGCCAACCCCTGCTGTCGCGGGTGACCACCCTCACCGGTGAAGGCGTAAGTCGACCGGGGAATTTTGAAGTACTGCTGGGCACCCCGGTGCGCGATCTGCTGCTTCACGGCAGCGTCGACCCGGACAACATCGGCCGTCTGGTGATGGGCGGGCCGATGATGGGCTTCACCCTGCACAACCCGGCGGTGCCGGTGGTGAAAACCACCAACTGCCTCATCGCCGCGACGCTGGAAGAACTGCCCGAGCCGCCCCCGGAGCAGCCCTGCATCCGCTGCGGCTCCTGTGCCGACGTATGCCCGGCCAATTTGCTGCCCCAGCAACTCTATTGGCACGCCAAAAACGACGACCTGGAAAAGGCCCAGCAGCACAACCTGATGGACTGCATCGAATGCGGTGCCTGCGCCTATGTGTGCCCCAGCCATATTCCGCTGGTGCAGTACTACCGTTACGCCAAGGCGGAAGTGCGCCAACAGGCCGCCGAACAGGTTAAAGCCGACAAGGCCCGCCAGCGTTTCGAAGCCCGCCAGGCACGCATCGACGCGGAAAAGGCCGAGAAAGAAGCCCGTCGCCAGGCGCGGCTGGAAGCCAACCGCAAGAAAAAGACCGAGGCCGCTGCCGCGCCTTCCGTGGACACCGCAGCCCTCAAACAGGCCTCCCTGGATGCCTCCAAGGCCTACAAGGCCGCCGTGAAAGCAGCCAGGGAAACCGACGCCAATGGCGCCGACAACACCGCCGACCTGAAAGCGGAAGCGGACCGCCTGAAAGCTGAGGCCGACAAAGCCAAGGCTGCGGTGCGCGACGCCAAGTCAGCGGCACCGGCCGCCGCGCCGGCGGAAGACGTGGTCGGCAAGCTGAAAAAACAGGTTGGCGACGCCTCCACCGCCTACAAGGCGGCGGTGAAAGCCGCCAAGGACGCGGAAGCCAATGGCGACGACAACGCCGCCGAGCTGCGCGCCAAAGCCGATGAGCTCAAGGCCGCCGCCGACAAACTCAAGGCGGACCTGCGTGACGCCAAGGCCAACACCACCGCCACGCCGGCAGCCGCACCTCAGGCCGATCCGGTGGCGGATCTGAAGAAACAGGTGGGCGACGCCTCTTCCGCCTACAAGGCTGCCGTGAAGGCGGCCAAGGAAGCAGAAGAAAACGGCGCCGACAATGCCGCCGAACTACGCAACCAGGCGGACGAACTGAAGGCGAAGGCGGACCAGCTCAAGGCCGATCTGCGCGACGCCAAGGCCAATGCACCGGCCACGCCCACCCCGGCCCCAGCCGCTGCGCCAACCGATCCGCTGACAGAACTGAAAAAGAAGGTGGGCGAGGTATCCTCCGCCTACAAGGCCGCCGTCAAAGCCGCCAAAGAGGCCGACGAGAACGGGGCGGACAACGCTGCCGAATTACGCGCCGAAGCGGATCGACTCAAAGCCGAGGCCGACCACTGGAAAGCCGAGCTCCGCGAGGCAAAAGCCTCCGCACCCGCTCCGGCAACGCCCAAGACACCGCCGGCCCCCACAGATACGCCCAAGGCCCCGGAAACTGAAGCGCCGCAAGCGCTGGCCGCCGTGGATCCGGAAGTGGCCGCCAAGCGACAGAAGCGCCTCAAGGCACTGAAGACCGCCTACAACATGGCGCACAAGCAGTACAAGGACGCCCACGCGGCCCTGGAGCGCGGCGAGCGTAACGGCGACATTCCCGCCGACGAGCTCAATGCCATGGAGCGGAAAGTGGACAAGCTGAAAGGCAAGGCCGACGTGGCCCGCGATGCCCTGGATGCGCTGGTGGAAGAAGCCAAGGCGGATATCCGCGCCCACACCGGCAAGGATCTGAAAACCCTGAAGCTGGAAGCGGCGCGGGCAGAAAGTGCCCTGGCCGACAAACAGCGCGAGCTGGAGCAACAGCGCGATAGCGCCTCGGAAGTCAATCTGGAAGCCCTCAGTTCCGAATTACAGGCACTGGAAGCGGAAGCCCAGATCGCCCGCATGGCCCTCAAACAGGCGGTAGAAGAACAAGGACTGCAAGACTGATGGCACTGATCTCTTCAACCTCGCCCCACACCACGGTGAGCAACAACACCGGCGCCTTCATGCGTCAGGTGATTTACGCCACCCTGCCCGGCCTGGCGGTACTAACCTGGCAGTTCGGTTGGGGCACGGTGATCAATGTGCTGTGGGCCGTGGTGGTGGCCCTGGTCAGTGAGGCGCTGATCCTGAAAGCCCGCGGTCGCCCGGTGGCTTTTTACCTGAAGGATTACAGCGCGGTGCTCACCGCCGTGCTACTCGCCCTGGCCCTGCCGCCCACCTCTCCCTGGTGGCTGACCCTGATCGGGGTGGGCTTCGCCATTGTGGTCGCCAAGCAGCTCTACGGCGGCCTGGGCATGAACCCGTTCAACCCGGCCATGGTCGGCTATGTGCTGTTGCTGATTTCCTTCCCGGTGGCCATGACCCAGTGGATCGCCCCCGGCGAAGCGCCCAGCCTGGCACAAAGCTGGCAACTGTTTACCGGCCAGTTGCCGGTGGACGGCCTGAGTGGCGCCACGCCCCTGGATACCTTCCGTACCTGGGCGGGTAACGAGAGCGAGCTGGCCAGCCACGGCATTCTCCATGGCCAGTTTGCCGGGCTCGGCTGGGAGTGGGTGAACCTGGCCTTCCTGGTGGGCGGCCTGTATCTGATCAGCCGCAAGATCATTACCTGGCATATCCCGGTGGGTTTCCTGGGCGGCCTGGCCCTGCCCGCCTTGATCGCCTGGCTGATCGACCCGGTGCGGTTTTCCGATCCGCTGTTCCAGATATTTTCCGGCGGCGCCATGCTCGGCGCCTTCTTTATCGCCACCGACCCGGTAAGCGCCGCCACCAGCCGCAGCGGACGGCTGATCTATGCGGCGCTGATCGGTGTGCTGATCTGGGTAATCCGCAGCTTCGGCGGCTACCCGGATGCCGTAGCGTTCTCGGTGCTGCTGCTTAACCTGTGTGCGCCCTTTATCGATTACTACACCCAGCCACGCACCTACGGGCACAACAAGGCGAACCGGGGCACCAACAGCGCCAAACAAGGGGGTGGCTCATGATGCGCCAGGCCATCTCCCGGAATATGCTGATCCTCAGCGTGTTTGCCATCGGCACCGCCGCCACCCTGGCGATCACCAACGAGCTGACTATCGGCAAGGTGGAGTGCAACAAGCAGGCCGCACTGATGGCGTCGCTCAACGAAGTGATGCCCCACGACCACCATGATAATGATCTGCTCGCCGACCGTATTACCGTCAGCGACCCGCTGCTGGGCCGCAGTGGCCAGCATATTTACCGGGCGCGCCAGAATGGCGAGCCCAACGGTGCCGTACTGGAAGCCACCGCCCCGGACGGTTACGGTGGCAATATTGCCCTGATCGTCGGCGTGGATACGCAAGGCAAGGTTCAGGGGGTACGCGTGGTGCCCCCGCACAATGAAACCCCCGGGCTGGGCGATAAAATCGAAACCAAAAAATCCGACTGGATCTATGGTTTCCATGGCCTGTCACTGGGCAACCCTGCCGGCGAGGGCTGGGCGGTGAAGAAGGACGGCGGGCAGTTCGACAGCTTTACCGGCGCCACCATTACCCCCCGTGCCGTGGTCGGTGCCGTGCACCGCGCCCTGCAATATTTCGACGCCAACCAGGCGGCTGTCTTTGACACCCCTTCCGAGGCAGCACCGGCGGAGACCTGTGATGAGTGACGTGAATTACAAAAAGATCAGCATGGATGGTCTGTGGAATAACAACCCGGCCACCGTGCAGATTCTCGGCCTGTGTCCGCTACTGGCAGTGACCGGCACCGTGGTCAACGCGCTGGGCCTGGGCCTGGCGACCCTGGTGGTGCTGATGGGCTCCAACATCTGCGTGTCGGTGATTCGTCAGTACGTGACCGATGCGGTACGCCTACCCGCTTTCGTGATGATTATCGCCGCCATGGTGACGGTGATCGAAATGCTGATGCAGGCCTTCACCTTCGAGCTGTATGAAATCCTCGGTATCTTCATTCCGCTGATCGTCACCAACTGCACCGTGCTGGGCCGGGCCGATGCCTTCGCCAGCAAGAACCCGGTGCTGCCGGCGGCGCTGGACGGTTTCATGATGGGGCTGGGATTTCTGGTGATCCTGCTGATTCTCGGTGGCATGCGCGAGCTGATCGGCCAGGGCACCCTGTTTACCAACATGCAGCTGCTGTTCGGCCCCATGGCCGCAGACTGGCAGCTTCAGGTGGTGGAAAACTACGGCGGCTTCCTGTTCGCCATCCTGCCGCCGGGGGCCTTCGTGGGCCTGGGCCTGATCATCGCCGGCAAAAACGTGATCGACAAACGCCTGAAGGCAATCCAGAAAGCCAGGGCCAGCGACGAACCCAAGGTCAGCCGCCGGGTACGCACCACCGGGAAAGTCAGTTAAGGGCCTCACCGCCCCACCGTAGGAGCGTCGCTGGCGGCGCGATTCGACCAGTAACGAGTAACGAGGAGCGAGTCACGAAAGGCCAAACCCTGGATGGTTTAGGGTTCCGAAACTCGCTTCTCGTTACTCGCCACTAGCTGCTTCACTTCGCTCCTACAAAACCGACCCTGCCACCAACAACGCCAACGCCACCAACCCATGCGGCAAAAACACATGGCGCCAGCGCAGAATGCGTAGCAACTCCTTCATGCCTCCGGCGCGGCGGCTGCGGTCCCAGCTGTTGGCGGTCTGGAACGGGGCGATATCGTCCACTTCACCACGAAAGTGCGCTTCGATCTTTTCGATGCGGGCGTAATGGGCGGACTGAAACGCTTTCCAATGCCCTTCCACCAGCCAGAACATCAGGCTACCCACCACCCCCACCCAGAGCAGCGCCGGGCGATCAAAGAACGCCCCGGACCCGGCCAATACGCCGGCCAGAGTGACACTCCAGGCCTTGATCGTGAGCGACTTCTGGTCGAACGAATCGATCAGCCCGGTTAGGTGGAAGTATTCGCTTTCCAGTTGCTGGTCCAGTTGTGACATGCCATCCCCCCATGAATGGATCAGATTCCCCGATAAATCCGCGCTATTAAACGCGATTCAAACCATACAGACAAAGCCGCACAGTAACGGGCAAGGAGGAATACCATGAACCGTAAGCCAGTGACGCTACGACAACAGCCCTTGTCCGGGGGCATCCGCGACCAGCTGTATGGCCCCGCACGGGATCAATGGCGGGATCACCCTCACTACCTGATCAGTGACGCCCGCGCCCTGCAGCGCAACCACCGTAATCTGAAGCGTCAGGCCCGCCAGTACCACGGCGCCCTGACCCATCTGCTGGAGCTAAGCGAGACGGAGCGCAACACTCAATCCAATCGCCAGTTACTGACCACCATCGGTAACCATGGACAACGCCTGCTGAAAAATCTGCACAGCCATCATGGCTTCGAGGACAGCAGTGTCTTTCCGGTGTTGCGCCAGCATCACCCACGGCTGGCCGCCGGCTTCGACGTGCTGGAACAGGATCACCTGGCCCTGGATGCTCTACTGGATGATATCGACCGGCAACTCACCCTCTTCCCGGCGTTGACGACGAATCCGCGGGCACTGGAAACCGCACATCAGCAAGCGGCAAACCTTGAGGCATTACTGCATCGTCACATGGATGACGAAGAGGACATCATTGTGCCTATCTATTTGTTGTATATGTGATTTTTTGCGTTCAATTGAACACCACAATTCACATTCTTTTGCACTTGATGTGCGCCAGGTTACGAACTTAGCGCCGGGAACCGGATCATAATAAGCACTATCAACAAAACAAGGAGTGAGCCATGAAAAGCGCAGCAGTTGCCGCCCTCGGTATTGTAGGGGCCGTGGCCATCGCCGGTGTCGGTTATGGGGCTTATCAGGTCATAACCCCGGCCACCTCAGGCTACGCCGAAGTAGTGAATGTAGACCCGATTGTGAAAACCTGGCAGGAACCCCGTGAGGTTTGTCAGCAGGTAACCGTGGAACGCAAGAAACCGGTTAAAGACCAGCACCGTGTTACCGGTAGTGTCGTCGGTGCCGTGGTCGGCGGTGTCATCGGCCATCAGTTTGGCGGCGGCAGCGGTAAAGATGCAGCCACCGCAGGTGGTGCCATTGCCGGCGGTGGGGCCGGTAACCAGATCCAGAAAGGCATGCAGGAAAAAAACACCTACACCACCGCGGAACAACGCTGTAACACCGTGATGGAAGACAAGAGTCGCACCGAAGGTTATGACGTGACCTATGTCTTCAATGATCAGGAAGACACCATTCGCATGGACAAAAAGCCCGGCGAGCGGTTGCGTATCGAAGAAGGGGAAGTGGTTACCCAGTAACCCTTCCTTTCCATGGAAAAGCCCGCAACCGCGGGCTTTTTTTGTATCCTTTTCACCACAGAGAGCACAGAGAGCACTGAGTCTGCCTATCTTCTGGCCCGCTTTTCCTCTGTGTACTCTGTGCCCTCTGTGGTAAATGCTTTTCCCTTCAACCAGACAATACAGATACGAATGTCTGGATGATCGTCGCGTTGGCAATATCCACGATAAAGCCCCCTACCACCGGCCCGATGATAAACGCCAGCGGCGACGGGCCGTGGTGCTGGGTCCCCGCCTGGATGTTGGCCACC
>NZ_JBNPEC010000133.1:0-9528 GCF_051117345.1 Alcanivorax sp. | reverse complement strand
ACCCCAACACCTGGTCCGCATTCCAGGTTTTTTGCAGGAAGCTGAAATCTGCAGGAGCGGCAGGCGCTGACAGGTAATAAGGCAACGAAATGCTACCGGTGTAGAGCGTACCAATCCCCGCAGCCATTTGCCCGGCAGTCAGTGTCGAGAAATCCAGACCGGTCGCCGCATTTACGTCAATCGTTCTCTCTTTAGGCGTGCTCAGCAGCCCTCCGTTCTCCAGATTGTTGGCCGCCGTTACTGCATCACCTGGTGCCGTACCACCATTAATCAGGGTTTGTGCAATAGCACCTCGGGGAGCCCCCATGGCAACCAACGGGGTTACCGGATCCGTGGTGGTGAATGTATAGGAAATCACCACAGAATCACGAGCCGCATCCACATCAAGTTCCAATGCCTGGGCAAGAAAGCCGGAAGCGATCGCCTCCCACCCTTGCACAGCGGTGCGAACAGGCTGCAGCGCGGAGGTCAGCGCAGGCTCGTTTTCGCCCAGAGTCTGATAAGCGCTTGATGGAGTAATCGGATTGCCATCCGTATCGAGAATGCCATCCGTTACGAAAACCAGGTACTTGGTTTTAGCAAGCATTGGCTCTGCAGGGGTAATACGAAGAATGTTATCCGTGCCACCATCCAGAGATTCTACTGAAGCAATGAAACCAGGGATTTGCTCGGCATTTACCGGATTCATAGGATCCACGTTCGCCGGATCCAGTGCGTCACCATTACTGTTCAACGGAATCAGGAAAACATTGGGGACGCAGGCATCCCCAAGCGCACAGACAGTGCTGGAGTCTATGGAGCCACCAGCAAACCCAATATCGAAATAAGCTGTCGTGGAAAAACCATCCAGATCATTGATGGCAGCCTCCACCGCATTGGTAGGAGTACCGACATTGGCAGTGCCGTCAGAAGTGGCGGCCGCTGCAAAAATCAGATCAGTATTAAGGGGCAGATCAGATGCCAAGGGGTCAAAGCGGGGAAAAGTCCCGATTTGGGTAGCACCCTCACTCTGATCAGGGACTGTATCACTGCCGCCACCACAGGCCGCCAGTGCCAGGGCCACTGCCGCAGGCAGTACTTTCTTGTAGATATGCATGGGTTCTCCCAAACCATTTGTTATCTTTTTTATTTCTGACTACGTCGCACTCTCCCATAACGCATCCAGAAAGACATCGTCCGCGTGCGCCGAATCTAGGTCGGCTAACCTACACAACAGAGTTGTCACCTAGGAAGAATACAGTATGTTACGAAGAGCACCAACGGTCTTTGGCAGGAAAAGCTTGACGTTGGTCCGACAGGCGGTATCCGGGCGACGACCCGCCAGTCACCGCCCGCGGAGGGTTGGCAAACTGGCTACTGCAAACGACCCGGGGCCCGCAGGGTCACCGGTTGCTCCTCTGGCTCGTCCCCCCCACTCTTGCACTGCTGCTCCATATAGCCTGAACGCTGATCCTCAGGCAGGTTCTTTGACTCCCAGGCAATCACCGCCTGGAGACAGGTTTCTCGCTGCTCCCGGGTCAGCGGCCGGCCATCCGCCCATTTGCCGGTTTCAATAGCGCGGCGCATGTTGTCACAGACTTCCGGGGTCATGGCGGCAATCAGATCATCAAAGCTCTGGTAGGTCATGGCATTCACTCGTTAGAGGCAAGCCCCGCCAGTTCGGCGGAGATGGGCTTACGCCCATTTCCGCCCTACGTGGCCCGGGACGGATACAGGGAAAACCGCTGTTTGCCTGTAGCTATTAACTGTTAACTGGTTTCAACTGCTGTCACCGGGGCGGGTACTCCAGCCCAGCTTGGAACGACAGGCCTGATAGAAATCATGGCCAGGCGGGTGGATCAAATGCAAACGATGGGGCTTCTTGCGAATGGCGATCACATCATCCACCTGCAGGCGAATCCCGGCGGTGCCGTCACAGCTGACCAGGGGTCGGACCTTTTCGGTGGTGATATGGATCTTGATCTCGCTATCACCGGCCACCACCAGCGGGCGGCTGGTGAGGGTATGCGGATTGAGCGGCACCATCACCATGGCATCCAGCTTGGGGTGCATGATGGGCCCGCCGCCGGACAGGGCGTAGGCCGTAGAACCGGTAGGTGTGGAGATGATCAGGCCATCGGAGCGCTGGCCATAGACAAAATGGCCATCGATCACCAGCTCGAAGTCGATCATGTGCACGCTGTCACCGGACAGCAGCACAATATCATTCAGGGCGCAGCCCTCGCCCACCACGGTCTTGCCCCGGCGCACTTCCAGATCCAGCAGAAACCGCTTTTCGGTGGTGTACTCACCGTCCAGCACCTGCCCCACACGGCTTTCGATTTCGGAGGGAAGGATGTCAGTGAGAAACCCCAGGTGACCACGGTTGACGCCCAGCACCGGCACATCAAAACGGGCCAGGGTACGGGCGGCGCCCAGCAGGCTGCCATCACCACCGACCACAATAACCAGATCACAGGCTTCGCCCATCTGTGTGGCGGAGGCAGCCTGCAGGCCCATTTCCGGCAAGCTGCCGGCAATGTTCTTGTCGAGGATAACGGTACAGTCGCGCCCGTTGAGAAAGTGAATCAACTGGCGCAGTGAATACAGCGCCTGTTCACTTTCAGAACGGGCAATCAGGCCGATATTGCGGAATTTGTTGCTAAAAGTCTCTTGCGCCACACGAATCCTGGGCAGCTGGGCTGCATCCGGTGAAGGGCTCGCCCTCCATCCGGTGAGCGACCACCCTGGCCTGAATCCGTGATTGCAGCGTGGCAGCCCCGGATTCAGGCCTGTGTCAGGTACTCGTTCAGGTTAGCAGCATTGGCATTCAGGCCGCCATCCAGAACGATTACGTCCAAGCCGGCGTTTTTTAACAGAAAAGCGGCCGTGGCGCTACGTCGACCGGTATCACAGTAGGCAATATAGGTCTTGCTGGGGTCCAACAGACGGGATTTCAGCCGCAACACATTCAGCGGCATATTGGTGGCACCCACCAGGTGCTCCTGGTCGAATTCATCGCTGGTGCGCACATCCAGCCACCAGGCACCCTTTTCTGCCGCGCCCAGCACATCCTCTGCGGGCATGGTGTTGATGATCGGCTCACGAAGCAGGGCATCAAAGTCCTGGCGCTCCAGCTTCATCAATACCCCATCGGTGGCCATGGTCACCGTGGCATTACGGGGTTTGCCGGAAAGCAGCGCCTCTTCACCGAACCACTGCCCCTCTTCCAGCATGGCCACGGGGGTTGGGGCATTGTCGCCCATGCTGATGGCAACTTCGCAGACGCCTTCCTTGAGAATGTAGCAACAGTCTGCGGCCTCGCCCTGGCGGATAATCACATCCCCCTGCTTGTGACGATGCGCCTTCAGCCGGCGGAAGATTTCCAGAATATTGCTCGGCGGCACCCGATGAAACAGCTTGGATTTAAGCAGCCGAATCATCCATTCCCGATCATTCTGGTAAGCGGAGTTGGCGTTGATATCGAGAATCACGTAACCGGCAGACTGGTCCCAGGAAAGAATGGTGTCCAGGCGAAAGCTATCAAAGCGGACCACACTGACCTCGGTCAGAGCCCGAGCCGTACTCCGACGAGGCTGGGCATGTTCCAGCGGATGCCAGGATGCGGTATCTCCGGCACTGACGGTACGGGTTTTGCCTGCTTCATCGGTAAGCTCTACCTTGCCGCTGAGCAGATAGATGGTGGTGTTGTCCTTGTCGCCAAGCGAAAAAAGGGCATCTCCTGACGAATAACGGCACACCTCCTGCTGATCCAGGAGCCAGTCCAGCTGGTCTCCAGACAGCGCATTCACTGGCACAAAGGTCTGTAAAAGGCTTTTATCAATGGATTCCTGTGCCATAACTGCCGCTCCCGGTGTTCTTATTGTGACTACAACTTCATACTTTCAGCGTAGATAATGCAAAAAACCTACCATTTTTCAGGGAAGTGGCACTGGATCACACTCAACCATCAGCGAAAACGCAACACGTTATCGATCGCTGAGTCGTTACGACAATTCGGACAACGGTTGGCATTGCAGTCGGAGACGCCGGGCTTGAACTGGTTGGGGACTTCCACCCGGATCACTCGCTTGCCACAGGCCTGCTGATCCGAACCCACCGATACCTGGCACACGGGGTTTTCATAATGAGCCAGCCAGGCCCGGTAGTGATCTTCGGTGACCAGACATTTACGCGCAGCGAAAGCCACTGGATTTTCCATGTAACTGCCGATCTGATCAGCGGAAATGGAAATATGCCCCGCACCGGGGTGGAAGGCGATAAAGCTGAGACCGAGATTTTCCAGTTTTTCCAGCACCTTCTGGGCGCCAGTGCTGGCCTCTTTCACCCGATTTCGCTTGAGCTCTCCCAGCTCTTCCTTGAGCTGATTGATCAGGTCATCACGGGTCAGCACATCCATTTCCTTGGCATGGATCTGCTCGGAGAGTTTCGCCCGCTCCTCCTCGATTCGTTGCTCGAGAGCAAGCTTGTATTGTTCGGTGAGCACTTCCAGTTCGCTGCCCTGGGTCTGGCTTTGATGGCTCTGCTCTTCAAGACTCTGGGTTAGGGATATCACCTGCGCCTTGAGAGAGTCATTCTGCTCACGCAGGGCCACATTCTGGGATTTCAGCGTCTTGAACTGCCCCAGCACCTTTTCCAGTTGGGCGTTAAGGATTTCTTCCTTTTGCTGGGCAGCGTAGCGGAGTTTCCCCACCTCTTCGGATTGGGAGTTTTCCAGCGTCTGCACCCGCAAACGCAGCTCCTTGATGATTCGAGCCAGCCGAACCCTTTCTTCATCGGCCTCCTTCTTGCTCTCGCTATCGTCCGGTGCGATGGTGGGCGCCGTCGTTTCGGCACCAATGACTGGCGGCGCGGCGGCAGGGCTCGAATCCAGCTCGTCATCGATCTCCAGGCCCAGTTTGGGACCACGCTCACGAATGGTGTCGCGAATGGCGATAAAGTCGTTGGCTCCCGGCTTCATACCCGGGTCCCACATCTGATCCTGGTGCCAGGCCACCGGGCACTGGCTGCGACAAGCCAGACGGATCGGCCCGGCGCCCATATCCGGCCCCTGCCCCGCATGCTCTGCCAGATGGCGCAGCGGCACATTCCAGGTGGTGTCGGCCATACCGTCTTCATCAAAATCGATGGTAAAAAGAACCAGCGAGCGCACCCGTAACTGACCATTCACCAGGCAGTAGGCACCACGGACTTCCTTATCGGCAAATTCAGGCACACCCACCATGCCATCCAGGATCGCCTCAAAATCCGCATACAGCATGCTTTTGGTAATGCCCCGATGATCAAAAAACAGAATCGCTTCGGACGTCACGGAGGATAGAGGCATGTGTCCTTCCTTCCCTTGAGAATTATTGTAGTTGGCCACTGACTCGCCACAACGTCACTCCCTGCAAGATCCAGAAAACGCAGTAGTGACGGCAAAATCAGGGTGCTGCCAATTATAGTCAGCCCCTAAGAAAAGAGTGTGACCTGAATGGCAGTAAAAAAAAAGCATACGAAAACCCGCCCATCACTATGCGGCAAAGCGCCCAGTGAAGACCAATAACGGCGTCACGTTGCCAGAATAATGTGTGGGGAATCAGACCGCTAAGGCTTACTGGAAAGGGAATAAGGCAGGGAAATCGGAGGGGATGGTACGGAGAGGAATCAGAGCTCCTCTCCGTCATCCACCCAGCTGTCTTCTTCCTGCCACTCTTCCAGGCATTCCATCAGCTGTTTTTCTTCCAGTCGTTCTTCCAGATAGTCTTCCATTTGCTTGTCCTCCTTTATCTTTTTCAGCGTTGTGAGCCTGAAATTAGACAGGGTTTAGGTGACAAGTTCATTACAGGAGACGCTGCACGCATCACGCAGCAGGCAACACGAACAAACAATAAGGAAGGCAAAACCGGGAGCAACGGAGGCATGAGGTGCTGCGTAGCGCGTGGGCAGACCCCTTGAAACAAAAAAGGCCCCCATAAATGGGAGCCTTTAATGCTGAATAGTGGCGGAGCGGACGGGACTCGAACCCGCGACCCCCGGCGTGACAGGCCGGTATTCTAACCAACTGAACTACCGCTCCACTTTTCCTTTCGGAACTCTTTACTTTCAAAATATGGTGGGTGGTGACGGGATCGAACCGCCGACCCTCTGCTTGTAAGGCAGATGCTCTCCCAGCTGAGCTAACCACCCGTATCGCGCTGCGAAGTGGGCGCCATTTTAGGGATTGGGCCGGGGGTGTCAACGGCTTTTTGCAGAAAAAAGTCCGTTTGCCTAGAAAATGGGCGGAACGGGCAAAAGTTGCACAGAATAGCCAGAATAAAGCCGCTGTAGCTTGCCGCTTCAGCTCTCTTCCGCCTCTAGCGCCTCAATCTTTGCCTTTGCCTGCTCCAGAGTGAATATCCCCGGCACCGGCTGCCCGCTTGGTTTGGCAATCAGATAATGATGCACATCCAGCGCCCAGGTCTGCCGATTAAGCTCGCCTTCCTCGATAATCGAGTACCCGCTCTGCCCCCAGCCGATGGCATTACCGATCATGCTCACCCACCACACGCGCCAGGATAATGTCCGCCAGGTCATCCAGGGTCAGGGAGCCGTCCCGGTCAAACCAGTTGGGTGCCCAGCCTGTCATGCCGGTGAGCAGGCGACGAATGATAAAGGGATCATCCTGGAATGCCCCCTGCCCATGTAGCGCATTGAGTGCATCCAGCCACAGTTGCTCATAGATGGCGCGCAACTCCAGGGCCTTGCGCTGCTTATCCACACTGAGACAACGCCACTCCGTCACCAGCACGGTCATGGCTTCAGCGGTATCGCCGACAATGGACTGCAGTTCCGCACGGATCAGGGCCCGCAGCTGCCCTTTCGGTGAACCTTCAGCCGCAATAGCCCGGCGCAGGCGATCCGTATTGAACTGGATCACCTCTTCCATCACCGCAAAGAGGATATCTTCCTTACTCTTGAAATGATGGAAGATGGAGCCGCTCTGAATGCCCACGGACGCGGCGATATCCCTTACCGTGGTGCGATCGAAACCCTTGTCCCGAAACAGGTGGGCCGCCGCACTGAGCAGACGCCCGCGGGGAGAATCATCGATTCCATTAATTGCCAGTGACTCAGCCATCGTTACCCTCTTTTATGTATCCCCGCATTATCCCGATTCCGGGCTGCAAGCTGCAAGCTACCGAGTGCGCGGCCTCCCCCGCGCCCGCAAGGCAAAGGGCTTGAAACTGCCTCTTGCCAAACCAAGCGCTTGCTTGGTAGCTTACGAGACCACGCTTATACACGCAAATGGAGCCACCATGACCGAACCCGTTCGCATCGGCTGTGCCGCCGGATTCTGGGGCGATACCAACAGCGCCGCTTTCCAGTTGGTCAAGCAGGCCGAGATTGATTATCTGGTGTTCGACTATCTGGCCGAAGTAACCCTGTCGATCATGGCCGGTGCCCGCATGAAGGACCCCAGCGCCGGTTACGCCCACGACTTCGTCAATAATGTCATGGCGCCGCTGGCCAAGGACATCAAAGCCAAGAACATCAAGGTGGTCAGCAATGCCGGTGGTGTGAACCCTCGTGCCTGCCGCGAGGCTTTGCAGAAAGCGTTCGAGGCAGCCGGCATCGAGATGAAGATTGCCCTGGTGGAAGGCGACGACCTGAACCCGCGCCGCAATGACTTCGCCGATGTGACAGAAATGGATACCGGCGCCCCCCTGCCCCCCATGACAGTCACCATGAATGCCTACCTGGGGGCCCTGCCCATCAAGGCGGCCCTGGATGCGGGCGCCGATATTGTGCTCACCGGCCGCATCGCCGATTCCGCCGTGGTATTGGGCCCCCTTATGCACGAATTCGGCTGGGCTGAGGACGACTACGACAAACTGGCCCAGGGCTCCCTGGCCGGCCATGTGATCGAATGCGGTGCCCAGTGCACCGGCGGCAACTTCACTGACTGGCGCGATGTGCCTGACTTCCACAACATGGGTTTCCCCATTGCCGAGTGTTTTGCGGACGGCCACTTTGTCATTACCAAGCCGGACAACACCGGTGGCCTGGTCAACACCGCCACCGTGGGCGAGCAGATCGTCTATGAAATCGGCGACCCCCGTGCCTATATGCTGCCCGACGTGGTCTGCGACTTTACTCAGGTAGAACTGGAACAGGTCGGCGACAACCGGGTCCGTGTCAGCGGCGCCCGGGGCCTGCCCCCCACCGACAGCTACAAAGTCTCCGCCACCTACCCGGACGGCAACCGCATCACCGCCTCCTTCCTGATGGGCGGCATCGACGCCCCACAGAAAGGCCAGGTGGTGGCTGACGCCATCCTGAAAAAGGTGGATGGCCTGTTCAAGCAACTGGGCATGGCGCCCATGCGCGAAACCAGTGTGGAAATTCTCGGCAGCGAAACCACCTACGGTGCCCAGGCCCGTCGCGGTGATACCCGCGAAGTGGTGGTCAAAATCGGTGCCCTGCACGACGACAAGAAAGCCCTGGGCCTGTTTGCCCGGGAAATTGCCCAGGCTGCCACCGGCATGGCCCCGGGCCTGTCCGGCCTGGTAGGCGGGCGCCCGAAGCCGTTCCCGCGTATTCGCCTGTTCTCCACCCTGGTCAGCAAGAACAGCATTCCGGTTACCGTGGACCTGGCCGGCGAAACGTTGCCGGTGACCATTCCCGTCGGCACGCCGTTTGATGCCAACACCCTGCCCGAAGACAACCGGGGCGAAACCGCTACCGGCGACGTGGCCGTGCCGCTGATCAAGCTGGCCTGGGCGCGCAGTGGCGACAAGGGCAACCACGCCAATATCGGCGTCATCGCCCGCCAGCCCGAGTACCTGCCCTATATCAATGCGGCCCTCTCCGAAGACGCCGTAGCTGACTATATGCAGCACGTGCTCGACCCGGATACCGGCAGCGTCAGCCGCTGGTTTCTGCCGGGCATGAATGCCTACAACTTCCTGCTGAAGAATGCCCTGGGCGGCGGCGGCATCGCCTCCCTGCGTATTGATCCGCAAGGCAAGGCGTTTGCCCAGCAGTTACTGGATATGCCCATCTCCGTCAGCCAGACCATCGCTGACGAAGTGGGCAAGTAATATTGATTTTAGCGTGATGCGTGCCGCGTGAAGCATGCAAGCGCCACTAGGACCTCAAGGACTCAACAATGTCATACCGTTCCGTATTCAAACCCGACCTGTTTGCCGGCCAGAACATTATCGTCACCGGCGGTGGCTCCGGCATCGGTCGCTGCACCGCCCATGAACTGGCGTCCCTCGGCGCCCGCGTGGTGCTGGTCGGTCGCAAGCAGGAAAAACTGGATGCCGTGGCGGCGGAAATCGAGGAAGACGGTGGCCAGGCCATCGGCTTCTCTTGCGACATCCGTGACGAAGAGGTGGTCAAAGCCACTGTTGCCGATATCTACAAGGCCGTCGAAGTCGTTCACGGCCTGGTCAACAACGCCGGCGGCCAGTTCCCCTCACCACTGGCGCTGATCAACCAGAAAGGCTGGGAAACCGTGGTGCGCACCAACCTCACCGGCGGATTCCTGATGGCCCGGGAAGT
>NZ_JBNPEC010000249.1:0-9847 GCF_051117345.1 Alcanivorax sp. | reverse complement strand
TGTCCGGGTTGATTACCGGTATCTTCGGTGGGGTGATTCGCGATCTGCTCTGTAATCGGGTGCCACTGGTGTTCCAGAAAGAACTCTATGCGGTGGTCTCGCTGGGGGCGGCCTGCCTGTATCTGCCGTTACTACACTGGCAGTCGCCGGTCTGGCTGGCCACGGCGGTGACGCTGGCGACAGGCTTTATGGTGCGCTTGCTGGCGATTCGTTATCAGTGGCATCTGCCGCGTTTCCACTACAACGTCCCGGAAGCCTGACGGCGTTACTGCCAGTTCACCGTCAGGGTATCGCGGGTGGCGAACCGCACCAGGTGGCGCTCGATCACATCGCGCAGGGTGGCCATCTGGTCGGTGTCTGATTGGCAGTGCAGTTGCAGGGTCGTGGCATCTGCGGTCAGTTCACAGGTGCCGAAAGGAAAGCGGATAGAGCCCTGATGGTCGTCGAATTCCGTTTCCACCTTGTGGCTGAAATGACGACAGAGTTTTTTCAGGTAGAGGCTGGCGTGCTCGGTGCTTGCGCTGCCGTAGTGATGATCCATGATGGGAATCTCCGTGTATATAGTTGATAATGTCAATTATATTGAGGTTGTAAGTTGATAAAGTCAACTAGTTTGGAGGTTGCCATGCCCGATGATATTTCCGGCCCGCTCAGTCTGGCCTTCAGCACTGTCCTGAATCGGCTACGTCAGTTGATGCGCGATCCGCTCGCTGCCATGTCAGTGCCACTGGGGCCGCCGGATGTGTCGTTGCTGCTGCAGCTGTCCTCTCAGCCGGGCAGCAGCCCCCAGTGCCTGGCGCGTCATCAGGGTCGCGACAAGGCTCAGCTCACCCGCAAGATCAAGGTGCTGGAAACGCAGGGTCTGCTGCGTCGCGAGCCAGATCCGGAAGACGGTCGTCGGGTGCGCTTGTTCCTCACCGAGCAGGGCGCCGAGGCCGCCAGCGACGGACAGCGCATCCGCGAGCAGGCGTTTGCCTCGCTGCTGCAGAACCTGGATGGGGTGGAGCGCAAACAGCTGCTGCATCTGCTGGAAAAATGTTTGCCGGACAGGTCATAGGCTTGCCATAAACTGTTGGTCCTGATGTTCCTGAGCCGGTAAGGTTTGTCGCTGCTACAGGAGCAAGGAAATGCAATCAATCATCAAGGAGCAGGTATGAATACGTTTCGAATCGGGGTTTTGGGTGCGTCCTTCTGTCTGGCGCTGGCGTCGCCGGCGCAGGCCTTCGACCTGAAGAAGATGACTGACTCTGCCAATGCGGCGATGGACAAGGCCTCCGAGAGCGCCGATGCGGGCATCAACAAGGCGTCCGAGACTGCCAACGATGGCATCAACAAGGCCAGTGACTCTGCCAACAGCACGCTGGATAGCGTCAATGGCGGTATGGCCGTTTCCGGTGAAGCCAAGGCATTGGTGGATTCCCTGTCCACGGATCTGGGCGTGTCCGGTCAGCAGGCCGCAGGCGGTGCCGGTGCCTTGCTGGCCATGGCGCAAAGCAACCTGTCCGGAGATCAGTTCAGCGGCGTGCTCAACAAGGTGCCGGGGCTGGAATCCCTGCTGGGCGGCGGTGAAGGTGGTGGCATGATGTCATCCATGCTGGGCAATATTTCCAGCATGCAGGGCGTTACCAAGGCCTTCAGTGCCCTGGGCATGACCCCGGAGATGGTCAGCCAGTTCGCGCCGAAAATTCTCGGCTTTCTCGGTGACAAAGGCGTCACTGGTCAGGTGCTGAATAGCCTCAAGGGCTTGTGGGGCGTCTGACCGTCGTATCAATCTTGACGGTCTGCTGGCGATGTCGCAGATAAAATGCTGATTTTGCCAGGGGCGTTTTGATGGATTCCTTGTCGCAGGTTGTTCTGGGTGCCTCTGTGGGCGGTGCGGTCATGGGCCGCACGCTGGGGCGATCGGCGTTACTGGGTGGTGCCCTGCTGGGCACCTTGCCCGATCTGGACGTACTGATCGATTACGGCGATGCGGTGGCCAACTTCACCGAGCATCGCGGTTTCAGCCATTCCCTGTTGGTGTTGCTGCCCGCGTCCCTGTTACTGGCCTGGGTGCTGCAGCGCTGGCGCCCGACCATCACTCTGTGGCGCTGGTGGGCCTTCACCGGCCTGTGTCTGCTGACCCACCCGTTACTGGATGCCTTTACCACCTACGGCACCCGCCTGTTCTGGCCGCTGGGTGATCCGGTGGCGATCAGCAGCATCTTCATCATTGATCCGCTTTATACCCTGCCGTTGCTGATTGCCGTGATAGTGGCCCTGGTACGGCCGCCGGCAATGACGGCACTGGCCACCGGGCTGACGCTGTCCTCCCTGTATCTTTGCTGGAGCCTGGTGGCCCAGCAATGGATGACACAGCGGGTGATGCCGGTGCTGGCGGAACGGGGCTTGAGTGAGGCGCCGCGTCTGGTGCAGCCCATGCCGTTTTCCACCCTGCTGTGGCGGGTGACGGTGCTGGGTGAGCAGCGGCGACTGGAGATTGTCACCGGCGTGCTGGACAGCGGCGATGGCCTGACAGTGGAAACCTTCCCCCGCTCGCCGCAGGACTATGCCGAGGCCATGCAGCTGCCGGCGGGTCGCAAGCTGGCCTGGTTTACCCGGGGGTTCATGGATGTGGAAGCGGGGCCTGACCAGTTACTGGCCACGGATATTCGGCTGGGGGTGCCGGGTCTGCATCCCTTCCAGTTTGTGCTGGCCGAACAGGAAGACGGTACCTGGCAGGCATTGCCCAGCTATAAACTGCCGCGGCCCATGGCCAACCCGCAGGCCTGGCCAGCGCTGCTGGATCGAACACTGGCCCGCCAACCGATCCTCTGCCTGACCACCCTGGAAGCCCTGCCGGCGGGCAGCCCCTGTCCATCGCTGATGCCCTGATTCTAGCGGGCGCCGGTATAGACCTCCTCGCGTCCGCCGGGATGGCTGAATACCCACTGCCACAGCTGAATGTTCCGGGCCTGAAAGGCACCGGCGCAGGCATTCAGATAATAACGCCACATGCGGTAGAAGCGCTGGTCATAACGATCGGCCAACTGTGACCAATTCGCTATGAAATTCCGGTCCCAGGCGCGCAGGGTACGGGCATAGTCCGGCCCGAAATTGTGCAGATCCTCGCAGACGAACCAGTCCTCCGCATGACGGGTGATCTGTGCGCAGGAGGGTAGCTCGCCATTGGGGAAGATGTATTTGTCGATCCAGGGATCGTGGCCGTTGGTGCTGCTATTGGTACCGATGGTATGCAGCAGCATCAGTCCCCGCCGGTGCAGCAGCCGGGCGCAGGTTTCCATGAAGGTGGCGTAGTTGCGACGCCCTACATGCTCGAACATTCCCACGGACACCACCCGGTCGAAGTGACCTTGCAGCTCACGGTAATCCTGCAGGCGAATGTCGACGGGTAGCGACGCGCAGCGCTCCCTGGCCAGACTGGCCTGCTCCTGCGACAAGGTCACACCGACACCGGTTATTTTGTAGTGTCGGCAGGCATAGTCCAGTAGCCCGCCCCAGCCGCAGCCGATATCCAGCAGGGTCATGCCCGGTTTCAGATTGAGCTTGCGGCAGATCAGATCCAGCTTGGCTTCCTGGGCTTGTGCCAGGGTCTCGGCGTCGCGCCAGTAGCCGCAGCTGTAACTCATGGTGGGGTCGAGCATGGCCTCGAACAGGTCGTTGCCCAGGTCGTAATGCTGGCGGGCGACCTTGGTGGAACGATGCAGATTTTGCCGGTTGAACAGCCAGTATCCCAGCCATTGCAGGCCGCTTTGTAATGGTGAATGGCTGACCTTGTTGGCGCCATGGGTCAGCAGTCGATGGAAAAATTCATCCAGTGCATCGCAATCCCACCAGCCATCCATGTAGGACTCACCCAGGCCCAGGGAGCGCTGCAGGGCAATGCGGGTCAGGGTGCGAGGGTGATGAATCTGCATGTCCCAGGGGCGGGCGCCGTTGATGCGCACATCGGCGGCCTCCAGCACATCCCGCACCCGACTGGTGAGGCCGCGGTACACATGGGAGGGCGCTGATTGATGGATTGACTGTGGACGCTGCAAATCGGCCATGGGATGCCTCCTTGCCAGTTTTCCGGCGGTCTATCCGGGCGACTGCATGGCTACTCATTAGCCCTCGGTCATGCAAAGTCGATGACCGCACAACCGCCCCTATTGTCAAAAGTTAGCGCCAGCCTTTCAAGTCAGGGAGGGTCAGGTCGGGGAAAGACGGTGCATGGCGACGGCCAGGGCGCGCTGGCAGGCCGCCGGTGTCAGCCCCGACCAGCGCTTGAAGGAGCGGCGGAAGTTGGTGCTGTCGGAGAAGTTGAGCTGTCGGGCCACCTGGTCGGTGCTGAAACCATGAAACTGTAACCAGTGAATGGCCTGATGCAGGCGCGCCTCGTCGAGCAGTTGCTGGTAATGGCAACCCTGATCGCGCAAGCGGCGTTTAAGGGTGGCCGGGCTGCATTGCAGGGGGCTGGCCACCTGTTGCAAGGAAGGTGGGCTGGCCAGTTGCTGCTGTAATTGACGATAAAGCGTTACCCGGAAACTGTCGCCGCCGGCCACTGGGTCCAGCTGTGGCTGGCACTGCTGTTTCGCAGCCTGCCAGGCGATCGTCGAGGCGCCGGGCCAGGGGCTGTCCAGGTAACGGCGTGGCAGGATCATGGCATCCAGGTGGCCATCAAAGTACAGGGTGTCCCCCAGGTGCACCTGGTACTGCTCCGGGTAGCAAGGCCGGGAGTGGCGGAACTGGAAGGCCCAGGGCAACCGTTCGCCGCTGAGCCAGCGGGTCACCGATGCCAGTCCGGCCATGGCGGCTTCCACCACAAAACGGTGCTCGCTGCCGTTGCCGCAACTGTCCAGCCAATGCAGGCAAATATGCTGCTCGGTGACGGTCAGACGGGCGCCGAGCAAGGGGAACACCAGCTTGCTGAAATCGGTAAATACCTGCAGGGCATCGAACAGGTTGCCGGCATTGCCCAGCAGGGCACTGATGGCGCCGTAATGCCCCGGGAACAGACGCTGGCCATAGCGGAAGCTCAGCTCCGGGTCCGGGAACAGACGCCGGGCATTGTGAATCAGCTGCAGCCAGTCGTGCGGGCTGAGCCGGGCCTCGCCGCTGAGGATCTGTTCCTGGAACAGGCCGGTATGCCGCAGCAGCCGGTTCAGGTCGATGCTCTGATCGTGGATCAGATCAATCAATACCGCCGGCTGATGATGCGCGGGGATGAAGGCCTGATCCGCCAGATAGCCGCTCATCAGGCGACCCGAGGCTGGTCCGGTCGGGCCTGCAACAGGTTGCGGTTGGCGCGGGCGATCAGGCTGTCGGCGCTGTCCTGGAAGGATACCGCCAGGCCATGGATGACCTGCACATGATGTGTCTCACCGCGCCGGGTCTTGAAGGCAAAGCTGGCCACGGCCTGCTGCAACTCGTCCGCCAGTGCCTGGGCCAGGGCGTGGCCGGTGCGGGGCAGTACCACCGCAAAGCGATCCCCGGCATAGCGGCAGAGCAGGTCATTGTGGCGCAGGTTGAGCAATAACAGTTCGGCCAGCTCCTGCAGTAGCCGGTCACTGTCGGCACTGCCCAGCAGCCGGCGGCTATGATCGAAGCAGTGCATATCGAGCATGATCAGTGCCACCGGTTGTTCCCGGTGACGCAGCTCCATGGCCAGCTGCTCACGCAGGTAGGGTGCACCATTCAGGCTGGTCAGCCGGTCAAAGCGTCGGTGCTCACGGAAGATCCGCTCACGCTTGCGAAGCTGGACAGTGATGGCCTGTTGTTCCCGATGCCAGTGATAGATGCCCAGTGTCAGCAGGATCATGCCCAGCGGCATGGCACCGGATTCCAGCCAGTGATCCCAGGCTGTCGTGGCCGGCAGGGCGATAACTTCATCGAGCACATCCTGCCAGTAGGCAAGAAAGATGGCGGTCAGGCCGGCCACCAGAAAACGAGTGACGCGGCCGGCGGGGCGGCTGTTAAGGATCAGCCCGATCCACAATAACGACAGGAAGGCAGCGCCCCCTTCACCGGCGATATCCAGCCAGGTAATGGCCGCCCAGGATTTCGGATCACCGGCGGCCAGGTTTGCCAGCAATACGCCATTGGCCAGCAGTAACAGTGCCATCACAGGCCAGCGGTGCAGAAAAAGCGTCTGTTTCACGAAAAAATCCTGTCCAGAAGTCTTGCTGCACAGCTACGTGGTTTTTGTGTCAGGAAAATGAAAATGCCAAAACCGTGACCGAAATGTTGAGAGGGGTTAAATCAGCTCACGGCAAATCCGGATTATGTCTTTTCAGAAACGAAAAGCGCTTGCGGGGAAGGGATTCGGCGGTCAATCCGGTTTGCGGCCCTTGTCGGCACCGTTCTGGACAGGGGGTGCAAAAAGCTCACGATGTGCCGCAGCCTTCGCTAAGTGATTGATTCTTCATTTTTCGGTGCCGCCCTGTCACAGAAGTGACACGGCGACTCCCTACCGTGCCCGGCATTGCCAATTCGCAAGGGCTTTGCCCGGGGGACACCATGTTCAATGACAACCTGATACACGGCGCTTTTTCGCGAACCGTTCTGGCCAGCGCCGTGGCGCTGGCGTTCTCGCAGGTACAGGCGGACGACGCACCGCCAGCCAACCAGCTGGAAACGGTGCGGGTGATCGGCCAGGCCGCCAGTATCGACAAGGCGCTGGTCAGCCAGAAGGCCGCCGATAATATCGAAACCACCGTTACCTCCGATGCCATCGGCCAGCTGCCGGACGCCAATGTGTCCGAATCCCTGCAACGGCTGCCAGGGGTATCCATTGAGCGGGACCAGGGTGAAGGTCGATTTGTGCGGGTGCGCGGCCTGGCGCCGGATTTCAATGCGGCCACTATCAATGGCATCCAGACGCCGGCACCGGAAGCGGGCCGTCGTGCGGTAGCGCTGGACGTGGTGCCCGCCGATTTGCTGGAATCGCTGACCGTGGTCAAGACCCTGACCCCGGACATGGATGCCAATTCCCTGGGCGGCACTATCGAAGTGAAAACCCTGTCCGCCTTTGATCGCGATGGCTATTACTTCTCGCTGAGCGGCAAGGGCGGTTACAACGACAACGTGGACGAGATCAGTCCGGAATTGTCGATGGCGGCCAGCAATCAGTTTTCCGTGGGCGACGGCAACAGAAACCTGGGGATCGCCGGTGGCATCAGCTGGGGCAAGCGTGATTTCGGTTCCGACAATGTGGAAACCGGCGGTGCCTGGGATTTCGACAGCGGCAGTGCCCTGGAGGAATTCGAACAGCGTGATTACGCCATTACCCGTGAGCGTCTGGGGATGGCACTGAACGTCGATTATCTGCTCAGTGATAATACCAGCCTGTACCTGCGCACCCTGCACAGCCGCTTCACCGATAGCGAAATTCGCCAGGCCAATATTTTCGAATTCGACGCCCCCATGCTTGCCGGACAGCGTGGTGATGTGAGTGTGGCGAAAGAACTGAAGGATCGGGAAGAAACCCAGGAGATTTCTTCTTTTGCTCTTGGCGGCCAACACTTCTGGAAGGACTGGATCGTCGATTTCCAGGCGGGCTACAGCACCGCCAGCGAGAAAACCCCGCAGGAAATCAACGCCACCTTCGAAAGCGATGATGCGCTTGTCAACGGCGGGTTCACCAATACCCGCAAACCCGGGCTGCTGGCGCCGGACGGTTTTGCCGATGCCGGCAACTACAGCCTGGATGAAATCGAGGAAGCGAAAAGTGACACCGAGGACACCCAGACCGACCTGAAGCTGGATTTTACCCGCGAGCTGTACTGGAACAGCCATCCGGCTTCCATCAAGTTCGGTGCCAAGATGAGTCAGCGTGACAAGGATGGCGATGTGGATGTCTGGACCCATGAACCGGATGCCACGCTCTCGGATTACCGCGAGAATGTGGATTACGGCCTGGGCGCCTTCGGGCCGGGTATCAGCACCTCGGTGAAAAACCTGCTGGGCGAGGGCGAATTCCAGATCGTGGATTCCGCCATCGAGGACTACAGCATCAGTGAGGACCGGCAGGCGGCCTATTTGATGGGCACTGTGGATTTCCGGGATCTGCGTGTACTGGGCGGTCTGCGTTATGAGGGCACGGAATTCCGTGCCAGGGGCTTCGGCTCCACGGATGAGACGATCACCGCCGAGCGCTTCGACAATGATGAAGACCACTGGCTACCGGCCCTGCATCTTCGCTACCAACTGGCCAATAACACCATCGCCCGGGCCGCCGTCACCCGTGCGGTAGTGCGACCGGTATTCGAACAGTTGCTGCCCTCTTTTGAAGTGGATGGCGACGAGGCCTACTTCGGCAATCCGGATCTGAAGTCGCTGAAATCCAATAACCTGGATCTGGGCATCGAGCATTACATGGGCCGGGCTGGCGTGATCTCCGCGTTCCTTTTCTACAAGGACATCGACAACTTTGCCTACCTGACCGACAAGGCCAACGAGTTCCCCGGACTGTCCGAAGTGGAAACCTGGGAAAATGGCGAGAGCGCCAAGCTGCACGGGCTGGAGTTGGCCTACTCCCGGCAGCTGAGTGAACTGCCGGCCCCCTTCAACGGCCTTTTGCTCGGCGCCAATATGACCCTGGTGGATTCCGAAGCGGAGATCGAATCCTGGGATGAGGATGCTGGTGCCATGCGTCGTCGGGATATTGCCTTGCCGAGTCAGTCCGATCTGACCGGTAACCTGGTGCTGGGCTACGAGTATCAAGACCTGAGCCTGCGGTTGGCAGCCAACTACACCGGTGAATATCTGCAGGAAGTCAGTGATCCGCTGGACAAGCGTTACGATATCTACACCGATGACCATGTGCAGCTGGATTTCACCGGGCATTACTTCATCACCGACGAACTGCAGCTCACCTTCGAGGCGATCAATATTACCGATGAACCCTTCTATGCCTACACCGGCAAGGAACGGTTCAACGCCCAGTACGAAGAATACGGCCCCACCTACAAACTGGGTCTGGCGCTGAAGCACTTTTAATCAGGCCAGTGGGGCGGGCGACGTTGCCCGCTTCACTGTTTTTTTCAGCCTGAAAACGAACAGAAAGGAACGGGTAATGGAAAAAAAGTTCGGCATGGTCGCCCTGATTGCGCTGCTGCTGGCGGGCTGTGAATCCGACACAGCGACACAGCCCTCAGACGAGGTGGACGAGGGGCGCTGGCAGACCCCGGTTATGCCATACCCGCAAAGCCTGTGGGTAGAGGGAGACACTCGCATTGCCGTCAGCTTTGACGGCGATTTGTTGCTCGCGGATCAGCGCGTGCAACAGGGAAACTTCGAGATGCTCGACGGCCGCCGTCAGGATGATGGCAGCGTGCGTCTGGTCAGCGTCGATCGCAGCCGCAACCAAGCCGTTCTGTTTGCCTTGCACGATAACGCCCTGAGCGAACTGCAGCGCCTGCCGGCACCGGCTTACCAGATCAACGGCCTGTGTCTGTATCGCGACAGCCAGTCGCTGTTGTCGGTTTTCCTGCTGGATGAACGGGGCGGGGCGGATCAGTGGCTGCTGGATGATGCCCGCCAGCCACGCAAGATCCGTCATCTGGTCATGCCGCCGGAGGCCGAATTCTGCGCCGTGGATGATGCCCGCGCGGCGCTCTATGTGAGCGAGGAAACCGTGGGCCTGTGGCGCTATCAGGCAGACGCGGAACAGGACCCGGAGCGGGAGTTGCTGGATCTGCTGGCACCCCGTGGCAACATTCGCGAAAGCGCCGGCGGGTTGGCGGTGATTCCCGGTGGCGTGGCCCTGCTCGACAAGGAAGCGGGGGACCTTCACCTCGACCGATTTGCCGATGCCGTGCAACACCGTTACACCGTTCCGGAGCTGGACGAGCCGGAACGCCCCACC
>NZ_JBNPEC010000120.1:0-46178 GCF_051117345.1 Alcanivorax sp. | reverse complement strand
CACGCTGCAAGGATTCAAGGAGGCCTAGTACGAGTGCTTGGCCGACGGCTTGCTGGGTCTCAGCCACCCGGTTTAATTCGGCGGTCAGGGCCTGCCCGCATCCCTGGGTCTGATCAAGTCCGAAATGATGGCCACCGCCAACTGGTCTTTCACCATGTACCCGGGCCTGTCCATGGGTGCCATGAACACCATCCAGATGCACGGTTCCGAGCAGCAGCTCCAGGACTACATGGTCCCCATGACCGAAGGTCTCTGGGGCGGCACCATGTGTCTGACCGAGCCGCAATGCGGTACGGATCTGGGCCAGGTGAAAACCAAGGCCGAGCCGCAGAAAGATGGTTCCTACAAGATTTCCGGCACCAAGATCTTCATCTCTTCCGGTGAGCATGATCTGACCGAGAACATTGTCCACATCGTTCTCGCCCGCCTGCCCGATGCGCCGAAAGGCACCCGTGGTATCTCCCTGTTCATCGTGCCCAAGTACCTGCCGGGCAAGATCGGTGAAGACAACGGTGTCAGCTGTGGTTCCCTGGAAAAGAAAATGGGCATCAAGGCGTCCGCCACTTGCGTGATGAACTTTGACGAGGCCACCGGCTTTTTGATCGGCCCGGAGAACAAGGGCCTGGAGTGCATGTTCACCTTCATGAACACCGCGCGTATCGGCACCTCCATCCAGGGTCTGGCCCACGCCGAGCTGTCCTATCAGGGCGCCCTGACCTACGCCAAGGAGCGTAAGTCCATGCGCGCCCTGTCTGGCAAGAAAGAGCCGGATGCCATCGCCGACAGCCTGATCCACCACGGTGACGTGCGCCGCATGCTGCTCAAGCAGAAGGCCATCGCTGAGGGCGGTCGCGCCATGATCTACTTCGCCGCCCAGTACGCAGACAAGATGATCAGCGCTGCCCAGGCTGATAACGACGAAGAGTACCAGAAGTGGGATGACGAGCTGGGCTTCCTGACCCCGATCCTGAAAGGCTTCCTCACCGAGAAAGGTCTGGAAGTGGCCAACGACGGCATGCAGGTATTCGGTGGCCACGGCTACATCAAAGAGCACGGCATGGAACAGATCGTCCGTGACGCGCGCATCTCCACCCTGTACGAAGGCACCACCGGCATCCAGGCGCTGGATCTGCTGGGCCGCAAGGTACTGCTGCTGACCAAGGGCAAGTGTGTTCGTGACTTCAGCAAGAAGCTGGTGGATTTCGGCACCAAGAACCTGCGTGATCCCAAGCTGCGCCCGTTCGCCTGGAAGCTGCTGAAGATCGCCGCCGAGTGGAACTACCTGACTACCCGCATCATGCTGGTGGCCTCCAAGGACCGCGATATCGTTTCCACCGCCAGCTACGACTTCCTGATGTATAGCGGCTACGCCATGATGGCCTACTTCTGGGCCCTGCAAGCCGGTGTTGCCAAAGACAAGCTGGAAAACGGTGGCGCAGAGCCGGCGGAGTTCTACCAGGCCAAGCTGGCCACCGCCGAGTTCTACTTCGATCGCATGCTGCCCTCTGCCAAGGCCCACGCGGATGCCGCGCTGAAGCCGACCAAGAGCACCATGCAGCTGAAGCCGGAACACTTCTCCTTCGATTACGAATAAGGAGAGGCTGCGACGTCGCTACACGGACGTCAGGCACAAAAAAGGGCGGCCTTCGGGTCGCCCTTTTTTATTGGATAGCTTTGATTACCCCACTCAAATAATGAAATGAATAGGCTTTCTTTTTATTTCTTAAAAAACCAGCTGAAAACTTAACGCTTGCATTATTAACATACAGAACAACTTCTTCATCCCAAACGCCATATTCTATATATTCTTTGGGAAACTCTTTCTGCAGATCCTGCTCTACCCCTGCCAGTTTTGCAAAAACAATTTCCCTTCTTCTCTTGTCGATCACTCTTCTTGCTTTATCAATTTTTTTGCAAAACTCTTTTTGCTCTTCGAGCCAGTCTTTACCGTATCGCTTTTCTAATATGGAAAACATTTTCCTTTTAGAATGGTTATGCTTTTCTCTGTTGAAATCTATCGTTGATATAGCCAAATTTCCTGGCCATGAACCCCCTCCTTTAGTAACAGGAACAATATGATCGATAGAAAAATTTTTTGGATTTTTTGTCACCGGGGCTCTTGTGTAATAACAAACACCACCCTGTAAATTATAAATTTCTTCAATATCTGACTTCTCATAAACGCCAAAAGAATAAAAATCCAAGTTGTCGGCTCTATTGTTTGAGTGGTTTTTATTTTTATAAAAATTTCCCAATTTCCTGAAAACTTCTTCTACATTCTCCACTTCAGGAGAAGTAAACCTAATAGCCCCACCTCTCTTTTCTATTATTTTCACTGACCCTAAAAGGCTGTTCTGGTTATCATTAGGAAGCCCCTCCATTTCAGATTCATAGATCTCCCCAACAAAAACTCCCTCACGGAAAAAATACATACCCCACCTTTATAAGGTTTTTTATATTGATTGGATGGCTTGATCAGCCATCTATAGAAATATTTTTTCAACTTACTTTCTTAATTACAGCTTTGCACTAGATAAATGCGGCTCCATACACAAAAAAAGCGGCCCCCTTTCGGAGGCCGCCTTTTAAGACTTACCAGAATCTATCGAGACTTAGCTGTTCTCGAACTGGTTCATGGTGTTGTCTTTACCGCCAGCTTTCAGCGCAGCTTCACCGGAGAAGTACTCTTTGTGGTCATCACCGATGTTGGAACCGGCCATGTCCTGGTGCTTCACGGTAGCGATGTTGCGACGGATTTCCTGACGCTGAACACCTTTGGCGTAGGCCAGCATGCCTTCTTCGCCGAAGTAGCCTTCTACCAGCTGGTCGGTGGACAGAGCAGCGGTGTGGTAGGTCGGCAGAGTGATCAGGTGGTGGAATACACCGGCTTCACGGGAAGCCTTGGCCTGGAACTCTTTGGCCCACTCGTCAGCTACGGCAGCCAGTTCAGTTTCGTCGTACTTCACGCTCATCAGACCAGCGCGGTCGTAGGCGGACAGATCCTTGCCTTCCTTCTCCCAGGCATCGAATACCTGCTGACGGAAGTTCAGGGTCCAGTTGAAGGACGGGCTGTTGTTGTAAACCAGCTTGGCGTTCGGCTCTTGTTCCTTGATGCGATCAACCATCAGTTTGATGTGCTCGACATTCGGGGTCGGAGTCTCGATCCACAGCAGGTCAGCGCCGTTCTGCAGGCTGGTGACACAGTCCAGAACAACACGGTCGATGTTGGTGTCAGAACGGAACTGGAACAGGCCGGAAGCCAGACGGGTCGGCTTGAGCAGCTTACCGTTGGACTTGATTACCACGTCGCCATTGTTGATCTCGTCAGCAGACTCGATGTACTCGCCTTCCAGGAAGGAGTTGTACTGGTCGCCCAAGTCACCCGGCTCGTTGGTTACAGCGATCTGCTTGGTCAGGCCAGCACCTTCGGAGTCGGTACGGGCAACGATCACACCATCGTCAACACCCAGCTCGAGGAAGGCGTAACGAACGGCGTTGATCTTGGCCAGGAAGTCGGCGTGAGGAACGGTCACTTTACCGTCCTGGTGGCCACACTGCTTCTCGTCAGAAACCTGGTTCTCGATCTGGATGCAGCATGCACCCGCTTCGATCATCTGCTTGGCCATCAGGTAGGTGGCTTCCGGGTTACCGAAGCCAGCGTCGATGTCGGCAATGATCGGCACAACGTGGGTTTCGAAGTTGTCGATCTTGTCGATGATTTCTTTCTGCTTGGCTGCGTCGCCAGCGTCCTTGGCATCATCCAGAGCGCGGAACAGGTGGTTCAGTTCCCAGGCATCAGCCTGCTTCAGGAAGGTGTACAGTTCAGCGATCAGGCTAGCGACAGCGGTCTTCTCGTGCATGGACTGGTCAGGCAGCGGACCGAACTCGGAACGCAGGGCAGCAACCATCCAGCCAGACAGGTACAGGTAACGACGCTTGGTGCCACCGAAGTACTTCTTGATGGAGATCATCTTCTGCTGGCCGATGAAACCGTGCCAGCAACCCAGGGACTGGGTGTACTTGGAGTTGTCAGCGTCATAGGCCGCCATGTCTTCACGCATGATCTTGGCGTTGTACTTGGCGATGTCCAGATGCGTGTTAAAACGGTTTTGCAGACGCATGCGAACAGCAGATTCCGGATTGATGTCTTTCCAGGTGCTGTTGGCACCAATCACGGAGCTAAGTGCTTCGATGTCTTTGGTGTATGACATGGTGAACCTCTGATTAACAAATTGGTTTATCGATACCGGGAGGGGCAACCCTGCTCATGCCAGACAGAACACATGCCGGTCTACCGATGCGGCGCATTCTAGAGGCAGTAGACCCATAAACATAATCAATATGATCTATGTTCGGTATTTTTCTGGTGAATGTAGGGCGTATTTCGTAGTCCCGAAGCCCCGATTGATCGCCAGATTGCCACAGCGTCAGTACAAAGCGGAACGATCGCCAGCCTGACTTGCCAACACCTAAATCGGTCTTCAAGGTGGATAGGTGCCACCATTTTCCCGAACACAATGCCACTTATCAATGAGACAAACAGCGGCATTTACCGCATCGCCCGCCAATTTACACCTTGCACACAGTGACCCGAACTGGGCTTTGCTACTATGATCTTTCCTGCACAGCTGGCATGGAGAGTGCATTGCCATTTCAGGTAGCAGTTGTGTTCAGGGATATAAAAATGACGAAGGGGAATCTATGAAAGCGCTTAGTCCGGTGGACCAACTTTTTCTGTGGCTGGAAAAACGCCAGCAGCCCATGCATGTAGCCGGTCTGCAGCTGTTTTCCTTCCCGGAAGATGCAGGCCCGAAATATGTCAGCGAGCTCGCCCAGCATATGCGCGACTACTGCTCCCCGGTAGCACCATTCAACCATCGCCTGACACGCCGGTTGGGCCAGTACTACTGGACCGAGGACAAGCACTTCGACATCGATCATCACTTCCGCCACGAGGCCCTGCCCAAGCCCGGCCGTATCCGTGAGCTGCTGTCGCTGGTCTCCGCCGAGCATTCCAACCTGCTGGACCGGGAACGCCCCCTGTGGGAAGCCCACCTGATCGAAGGCATCCGTGGTCGCCAGTTCGCGCTCTATACCAAGATTCACCATTCCGTGGTGGATGGTATCTCCGCCATGCGCATGGGCATGCGTGCCCTGTCCACCGATCCGGATGAACGGGAGCTGCCGCCGGTGTGGGCCTATCAGCCGAAAAAACGCAGCCGTTCACTGCCCAGCAATCCGGTGGATGTGGCCTCCAGCCTGGCACGGCTCACCACCGGCATCAGCAAACAGGCGGCCACCGTGCCGGGGCTGGCCCGGGAAATTTACAAGGTCAGCCAGAAGGCCAAAAAGGATGAGAACTACGTGTCCATCTTCCAGGCCCCGGACACCATGCTCAATCAGACCATTACCGGGTCACGCCGTTTTGCCGCACAGAGTTATTCGCTGGCACGGCTGAAAGTCATCGCCAAGGCGTTCGGCTGCACCGTCAATACGGTGGTGCTGGCCATGTGCGGCCATGCCCTGCGTGAGTACATGATCAGCCAGAACGCCCTGCCCGACGAGCCGCTGATTGCCATGGTACCCATGAGCCTGCGCCAGGATGACAGTGCTGGCGGTAACCAGATCGGCATGATCCTGGCCAACCTGGGCACCCACATCTGCGACCCGGCCAACCGGCTACGGGTGGTACACGACTCGGTACAGGAAGCGAAAGAGCGCTTCTCGCAGATGAGCCCGGAGGAAATCCTTAATTTCACCGCCCTGACCATGGCACCCACCGGCCTCAACCTGCTTACCGGGCTGGCACCGAAATGGCGGGCCTTCAATGTGGTGATCTCCAATGTGCCCGGCCCGAAGGAGCCGCTGTACTGGAACGGCGCCAAGCTGAAAGGCATGTACCCGGTGTCCATCGTGCTGGACCGCATCGCCCTTAACATCACCCTGACCAGCTATCAGGACCAGCTGGAATTCGGCCTGATCGCCTGCCGTCGTACCCTGCCTTCCATGCAGCGACTGCTGGATTATCTGGAGCAGTCCATCCGTGAGCTGGAGATTGCGGCGGGGATTAAATAGCCACGCCTCACCGTAGGAGCGTCGCTCTCTGTGCTCTGCGAGTAGGCGGCGCGATTGAAGCAGTAACGAGACACGAGAAGCGAGTTTCGAAAAGCATATCCTCTGAGCGGCTGTATCGAGGGTTGCCTTTCGTGACTCGCTTCTCGCAACTCGAAACTCTGGTTATCGCGCCGCCAACGACGTTATTCGCTACGCTCCTACATTTCGCGGAGAGGATATGACCGCAACCGTCACACAGATCACCCGCGGCGACTTGTCCTGCTGGGAAATTCGTCACCGCAACCAGACCCTGGTGATCGCCGAACAGGGTGCCCAGGTGCTGGCGTATCAACGAGATGGCGAGCATCCACTGATCTGGCTCAGTGAGGAAGCGGCCTATCACAAGGGCCAAGGCGTGCGCGGCGGGGTGCCGGTATGCTGGCCCTGGTTCGGCGCGCTGGCCTTTAATCCTGCCGCGATCCGCCAGCAATATGCACTGGCAGAGCCCCCCGCCCACGGCCTGGTCCGTCAGCAGCCCTGGACACTGCACCACACGCAGGAAGACACCGACGGCATCACTCTGACCTTCGGCCTGTCGGACCTGGCCGACCGGCAATCCTTGCCCCCCGTGGAACCCACCTTGACCGTGCGCCTGGACGATAGTCTGCGTCTGGCGCTGAACAACCATAATCATGGCACCGAGCCGGTATGGATCAGCCAGGCCCTGCACAGTTACTTTGCGGTCTCTGACTGTCGCCAGGTAACGGTACACGGCCTGGAGACATGCCCCTATGTGGACGCGCTGGATGACTGGCAATCCCATCGCCAGGAAAACCTTCTGACTTTCCTCGGGGAGACCGACCGACTGTATCTACAGCTTCCCGACATCCTGCATATTGATGATCCCGGCTGGCAGCGCCGGGTGACCCTGTCAGCCTCCGGCAGTCGCTCCGCGGTGGTGTGGAATCCCTGGGTAGAAAAAAGCCGTCGCCTGACCCAGTTCGCCAGCGATGCCTGGCAGCGAATGCTCTGCATTGAAACTGCCCGTGTCCTCGACAACGCCCTGCTGCTGGGCCCTGGCGAGCAGCACAGCATGGTCGTTCGCTTTGTGACAACGGCGTTATAACTGCCGGTTTAACCGGCCATAAAAAGGGGTGGTGCTCGCCAAAAAAGGAGGGTAAAGTCGGAAATGGCTGCGAATTATGGCCGTGGATTAGTTTGGTAATTGTCTTCCCTGCGTGAAGCTGAAGTTGTCTCCGAACACCGCCCAACATGGTTTGCAAGCAACACTCAAAGTAATAGTTTCGAGGTATAGATTCACATGGCTACAGGTACTGTGAAGTGGTTTAACGAGTCCAAGGGTTTTGGTTTCATTTCTCAGGACGATGGTGGTGCGGACGTATTCGTTCATTTCAGCGCAATTACCGGCTCAGGCTTCAAAACCCTGGCCGAGGGTCAGAAGGTTTCCTTCGAGATCCAGCAGGGCCCAAAAGGTCCGCAGGCCGCTAACGTGGTTGCTGAATAAGCGATTGCATTAGCAAGAAAAAGCCCGCTTCGGCGGGCTTTTTTTATGCCTGGCAAAACAACGAAGCCCATCCTTTCCGTAGGAGCGTCGCTGGCGGCGCGATAACCCAACGTTCGGAATCGCGCCGCCAGCGACGCTCCTACGGAAAGGCACGATCATTACCTACAGCCTTTTCCGCGGCTAACGCTTTTTCCCCAGGCTATCGTTAATCACGCTTGCATCCATGGACTCGCTACATCATGGATTCAAGCTGAGACGTGGTCGTTGCTCACAACCGCATCAGCACTACCTGATCACTGCTGTCACCCGAAACCGGATTCCCTGGTTTGAGAATACCGACAGGGCAAGACTGCTTTCGCGTAATTTCCTCAACCTGGACCAACAAGGCGCCAGCCAGTCTCTATGCTTTGTGGTGATGCCGGACCATTTTCATTGGTTGCTGGAGTTATCCGGTAAACATTCCCTTTCACAGACAGTGGGGATGCTAAAGAGCCAGACTGCCCGCGCTATTGGGCAATCCGTCTGGCAGCGGGGATTTCATGACCACGCCCTCAGACAGGAAGAAGACATCCTGCAAATCGCCCGCTATATCGTCGCTAACCCGCTTCGTGCCGGTTTGGTCAATAGCGTTAAAGATTACCCCTATTGGTATGCCGTCTGGTTGTAGCCCACTCTCCGTAGGAGCCGCATGGAATCGCGCCGCGAGCGACGCTCCTACGGGGGAGGTGTGATGGTTGTCTTCAGGGCTGATAATACGGCTGGTCGAGGAGTTGTTTGCGTTGGCGCCAGTCGGGCATGCGGGCGTCCATGAGGGCATGGAAGCCAGGGCCGTGGTCCATGTGTTGCAGGTGACACAATTCGTGCATGACCACGTAATCCAGCGCCGCCGGCGGATACTGCAGCAAGGCCATGTTCAGGTTGATATAGCCCTTGGCCGACAATGATCCCCAGCGGGTACGCATTTTCTTCACCCGCAATGCGGGCCGTGAATAGCCCTGAGTGGCGAACCAGGGAAACTGGCGGGTGATGCTGTCTTCAAACAGGGATCGCGCCTGCTTGCGCAGCCAGGCTTCCAGCGTTTGTTGGACCACCGCCTCGCTGTCTGGGTCCGCTACCCGAATCTGCAGGTAGCCACCGGACACGGCCACCGCGCTTCGCCCGGCGGACACATCCATGGTCAGCGGCTGTCCCCGGAACGGGAACGACGCACCATCCTGCCACCGCTGGCGAGGCCGGCTGGCCTGGCGCTGCTGCTGACTACGAATCCACTGGCGGCGACTGTCCACAAACGCCTGCACCATGCGCAACGACGCCCGCTGCGGCGCCCGCACCTGCACGCGGCCATCTTCCAGCACACGCAGCTCCAGGCTGCGGCGTTTGCTGCGGATCAGTTCGTAATCGCTCATGAATACAGCGGCAAGCTACAAGCTACAAGCTGCAACGCGAAACTGTCACGTAGCCAACCTGAAGAGAATGGATTCCGCGCCCCAAGCTGTGAGGTCGCGGGCACAGCCTGTAATGCAGCTCCCCACTTTCTCGCGCCTTGTAGCTTGTAGCTTGCAACTCCGACCCCTCTAGTAGCACGGCATCTGGATCGCGCCGCTAGCGACGCTCCTACTCCTGCGGTTGGCCCATCTCTTTATCCAGCTGCTGCTTCACCGCATCCGCCGGTGAGGCGAACGGCGCCAGCCACTGGTACAACACCGGAATGATAAAGAGTGTCAGCACGGTGGCAAAGAGCAGGCCGCCGAGAATCACCACGCCGATGGTGAAGCGGCTTTCCGCGCCGGCGCCGGTGGCCAGCACCAGCGGGATGGCGCCGAAGATGGTAGACACCCCGGTCATCAGCACCGGGCGGAAGCGCACGATGGCGCCCTGATAAACGGCCTCTTTCACCGCCAGCCCCTGGTCTCGCAGCTGGTTGGCGAATTCCACAATCAGGATACCGTTCTTGGCCATCAGCCCCAGCAGCATGATCATGCCGATCTGGCTGTAGATGTTCAGGCTGTCGCCGGTAACCCAGATCGCCAGTACCGCCCCGGCCAGGGCCAGGGGCACGGTGAGCATGATGATCAGCGGATGTATCCAGCTTTCAAACTGGGCGGCCAGCACCAGGAACACAATCACCAGCGCCAGAGCAAAGGTAATCAGGATCGCCGCGGCGGATTCCTGCAGTTCTTCGGCCATGCCCTTGTAACCGATACGTGCGTCCAGGGGCAGGCGCTCTCGAGCCTGCTCTTCCACATAGGTCATAGCCGTGGCCAGGTCATAGCCGTCCGCCAGGTTGGCGGACAGGGTGATGGCCGGCAGCCGGTCCACCCGGCGCAATTCCGGCGCATCGCCGGTGGTGGTCAGCTCCACCACGCTAGAGAACGGCACCAGCTCACCATTGGCTGCGCGCAGATAAATTGGCAACACATCGTCGGGGCCCTGGCTGTTGCGTTTTTCTGCTTCCAGCAGCACATCGTATTCACGACCCCGGTCCACGTAGGTGGACGCGGTGAGGGTAGCGAACATGGCTTGCAGGGTCTGACCCACATCGGTGGCGGTGATGCCCAGATCGGCGGCCCGCTCCCGGTCCAGTTTCACATCGAGCTGGGGCTGGGTCTGTTCGAAATCCGTATCGATACTGGTCAGCCCCGGGTTCTCTTCCATGGCTTGCATGAGCGTCTCGCTCCAGGCCAGCACCTGATCATAATCCGGCCCGGCCACCACCACTTCCAGGGCCTGGTTGAAGGCACTCTGACCCAGCCCCGGCGGGTTCACCGCAAAGGCGCGCAGACCTGCCACCTGGGACAGCTTGCCGCGCACTTCGTTGACGATCTCCTGTTGCTTACGATCCCGCTCACCCCAGTCCTTGAGCCGCACAATGCTGAAGGCTCGCTCGGTAACGCCTCGGAAGCCGACGATGGACAGCGCCCGTTCTGCCTCGCCGCTTTCCACCAGCGGCGCCATGATCTTTTCCACTTCCTTCACATGGTGGAGGCTGTATTCGGCGGTTGAACCCTGGGGTGCCGAGGCGGGGATAATAAAGACGCCGCGGTCTTCGGTGGGCGCCAGCTCCTGGGGCAGGCCGCGGAACACCAGCAGCGCCACCACGCACAAGACAACGCAGCCCACCACCAGCGGCCAGGGCTTACCCAGGGTCGCTGCCAGACTGCGGGCATAACCGTTGTTCAGTTTTTGCAGACCGCGCTCAAGCGCATTGCCCTCACCTTGCAGCTCCCTGACGCTATGCCGGTGCAACCAGCGGGAACAGAGCATGGGCGCCAGGCTAAGGGCGACGATACTGGAAATGATCACCGCCGAGGCCAGGGTAAAACCGAACTCGCCAAACAGGCGGCCCACGTCGCCGCCCATGAAGGAGATCGGCACGAATACCGCCACCAGGGTCAGGGTGGTGGCCACCACCGCAAAGGCCACCTGACGGGCACCCAGGTAAGCGGCGACAAGGCGACTCTCCCCTTCATCGATACGACGCTGGATGTTTTCCAGCATGACGATGGCATCATCCACCACCAGGCCGATGGCCAGGATCAGCGCCAGCAGCGTAAGCACATTGATGGAGAAATCCATGATGCCCAGGCCGATAAAGGCACCGATGATGGATACCGGAATGGTCACCGCCGGAATCAGGGTGGCGCGCAGATTACCCAGAAAGGCGAAGATCACCGCGATCACCAGCACCACGGAAATGCCCAGGGTAACCAGCACTTCCTTGATGGAGGCGCGGATAAACAGGGATTCGTCGTAGTTCACATCCAGGCTGATATCCGCTGGCAAGCTGCTCCTCACCGCCTCGATTTCCGCCTGCACGTTGTCGGACACCGCCACGGTATTGGCCTTGGACTGGCGGATGATACCCAGGCCAATGGCAGTCTCGCCGTTGGCGCGCAACACGGTATCATCGCTTTCCACGCCCAGCTCCACCCGGGCCACATCGCCCACGCGCAGCAGGTAATTGCCCTGGCGACGTACCACCAGATCCTCAAATTCGTTCACCGAGGACAGGCGATTGTCCGCCCGCACGGTAAAGGCACGGGACTGGGATTCCAGCCGCCCGGCCGGCAACTCCACATTGTTGCTGCGCAGGGCCTGTTCGATATCGGTGACCGTGACCTGGTTGGCGGCCATGCTCTGGCGGTCCAGCCAGACGCGCATGGCGTAGCGGCGTTCGCCGCCGATGAAGACTTCCGACACCCCGTCCAGCACCGCGAAACGATCTACCAGGGAGCGTTCGGCAAAGTCGGTGAGTTCCTGAGGGGCCAGGGTGCCACTGGTCAGCGTTACCCAGATGATGGGTCGGGCATCCGCGTCGGATTTCGCGATCACCGGGGTGTCCGCCTCTTCCGGCAGCCGGTTGAGCACCCGCGACACCGCATCACGCAAGTCGTTGGCAGCCACGTCCACATCCCGGTCCAGATTGAACTCCACACTGGTACGGGCGGAGCCCAGCCGGCTGCGCGATTCGATCTTGCGAACCCCTTCCACCCCGGCCACGGCCCCTTCGATCACCTGGATAATCTGGGTATCAATGACTTCCGGCGCGGCGCCAGCATAGTCCACCGAGATGGACACTTCCGGCGGATCGATGTCCGGGTATTCGCGCACCGACAGTTTCATCAAGGCGCTGATGCCGAATACCACGATCAGCAGACTGATAACGGTGGCGAAGACCGGCCGCTTGATGGAGATATCGGAAAGAATCATGCAGCGGCCTCGTTGTCCGCCTTATCGGCGTCCGGCGAAGCAGGCTTCAGCAGGGCCCGCTGTCCCGGCAGCAAGGCCTCCGGGTTATCCAGCACCTGCACGGCCTGGCCGCTGCCCAGACGGGAATGACCGTTGACCACCACGTCCGGCTTGCCGGTCAGGCCGCTGGTGATTTCCACCCAGCCGTCACGACGGCCACCGAGGGTGACCGGATGGCGCTCGGCGGTATTGTCAGCGGTGACGGTGAACACATAACTCTGCGCCCCCTGGGTAATGATCGACTGCTCGGGGACCAGCAGGGCATCGCGCTCGGCCAGCTGCACGGAGACGCGCAGAAATTGCCCGGGGCGAATTCGATCCTGGGGATTTTCCAGCCGCGCCCGGGCAGTAAGGCTGCGGCTCGCCGTACTCACTCTGGAATCCAGATCGGTGATGTTGCCTTCGAACACCTGATCCGGAAACGCTTCGTTGCGGGCCTGCACCGGCAGGCCGGAGACCAGCCGAGCCAGGTAGCGTTCCGGCACCTGAAAATCCACCTCGATATACCCCAGGTTATCCAGGGTGGTGATGGCATCGCCGGTTTGCAGGTAGCCACCCGCATCCACCTGACGCAAGCCCACCACGCCGGCAAAGGGGGCGCGGATGGTGTGGTCGTTGAAGTTGGCCCGGGCGGCATCGCGGCTGGCCTTGGCACCATCCAGAGTGGTGCGGAAGCTATCCACTTCGGACTGGGAAATGGCACGGCTCTTGACCAGTTTCTGGCCGCGCTGGAAATCATTCAGAGCGCGCTGGTATTCCGCCTCGCTGCGGGCAAGCTCGGCGCTGGCATTGCGGTCATCCAGGGTGACCAGCACCTTGCCCTGCTCCACCTTCTGCCCTTGGCGGAAATGGATCTTCGCTACCCGGCCGGGAACTTCGCTAAGGATCGTCACTGCCTGGGCAGCGCGGGCTGTCCCCACTGCTTCCACCCGGTCAAACAGGGAACGTTCGATGCTCGGCGCCAGGTTGACCACCGTGGGCGGTCGCTGCCCCATGGGTGCCGGCGCTGGCGCCAGGGCCCACCAGAGGCCAGCACCTACCAGCACCACCAGTATCAAGGCGGCGATAATCCGCTTCATGAACGTCTCCAAAGTGTTATTCGCAACAAGCCGTAGGGGAAGTCTAGCGCTCAATTATGCAAGCAATTTGTAGAGGGAGCGTAAAACCTGGATCCGTGACTTCATCGCGGCGCCTGACGCAAGCCTTTGCCGCCACAGAACATTTTCTTCAGTCGATCGTATTCCCTGATACGACGCTTCTTCAGAAAACCCCCTGTGACAACAAACTCTTACGCCATGCATCCACGCTGAAATCACGGGTCCAGGTTAAAGTGACAGGCAATTATGAAGTAAATTCATTTTTCGCGCAGATTCTTGCTGTAGGAGCGAAAAACCAACGGCGCTTTCACCACAGAGGGCGCAGAGCTCACCGAGAAAACCCCAGTGCTTTTGGTTCATCGAAAATTTGCAGGAACCGGCTCGTTTGGCGGATGGCAGCACCTGCAATCTGAATCCTGCCTGCCGCCACAGATTGCGTAGGGTGCACTGAGCCCAAGGCGAACTGCACCACAACCACCATCGCCGACAAGCTGGCCCAGCAGCCACACTACACGTCACGATCAATCTTCTTTTCTCGGTGAGCTCTGTGCCCTCTGTGGTAAAAAGGCTTTTGATCATGGCCTGCTTTGTTCGCCAATAAAAAGCCCGCCGGGTGGCGGGCTTTTCGGTAGCGTGACGCCTGGAGGCGTTACACCATTTCGGCGCGCATCTTCTTCTTGTCCAGCTTGCCTACGGACGTGCGCGGCAGCTCATCCACGAAGATAACGCGATCGGGGATGCCGTAACGGCTGATGATGCCCTTGTCGGCGTAGTCGGCCATCAGGGCCTTGATGCCCGCTTCATCCGCATCGCCATTCTTGACCACCAGGGCCACCGGGCGCTCGCCCCATTTTTCGTCGGGCACACCGACCACGGCACATTCACCAACGCCGGCGTGCTGCAGGATCATCCCTTCCAGGTCGATGGAGGATACCCACTCGCCTCCGGTCTTGATCACATCCTTGATGCGGTCGACGATCTTCAGCCAGCCATCCTCGCTCATTACCGCCACGTCACCGGTGTGCAGCCAACCGCCGGCCCACAGCTCTTCGGATTTTTCCTTGTCGTGGAGATAGCCCTGAGTCAGCCACGGGGCACGGACTACCACTTCGCCCTGGCTCTTGCCGTCGTGGGGCACGTCGTTCATTTCCGCATCGACGATGCGCAGTTGCACCATGGCCACCGGGCGACCGGTGCGGGTGCGGTAGTCCGCCTGGGTTTCCAGGTCGGCCTTTTCCAGTTCCGGGGTCAGTTGCGCCAGGGTCAGCAGCGGGCAGGTTTCGCTCATGCCGTAGCCGGTGTAGATATCGATGCCGCGTTCCAGCGCGCCCATGGCCAGCGCCTTGGGCAGGGCGGAGCCACCGATGATCACTTTCCAGCCGCTCAGGTCGATGCTCTTGGCCGCTTCCGCCTGCAACAACATCTGGATGATGGTGGGCACGCAGTGGGAGAAGGTGACCTTCTTGGTGACCAGCAATTTAAGCAGGGAGGCTGGCTCGTAACGACCCGGGTACACCTGCTGCACGCCCATCAGGGTGGCCATGTAGGGAATACCCCAGGCATGCACATGGAACATGGGGGTGATCGGCATGTAGACGTCGTCTTCGTTGAAACGCCCCTGGCCCACACCGGCCATGGAGGAGCGGCCGGCGAAGGTGTGCAGCACCAGCTGACGGTGGGAGAAGTACACGCCCTTGGGCAGGCCGGTGGTGCCGGTGGTGTAGAAGGTGGTGGCGCGGGTGTTTTCGTCCAGCTCCGGGAATTCGAAACGGGCCGGTGCCTTGGCCAGCAGCTCTTCGTACTCGCCAGCCAGGGGCAGCGCATCACTGCTTTTTACACCGTCGTCGTCGAGCAGGATGTAGGTCTTCACCGGCTCGATGCGATCCTTGATGGCTTCCAGGATCGGCAGGAATTCGCTGTTCACCAGGATGGCGTCATCCTCGGCGTGGTTGATGGTGTAGAGCACCTGCTCCGGGCTCAGGCGCACATTCACGGTGTGCAGCACCGCACCCATCATGGGGATGGCGAAGAAGGCTTCCAGGTAACGGTTGGTGTCCCAGTCCATCACTGCCACGGTATCGCCGGGCTTGATGCCCTGGGCAGCCAGGGCACCGGCCAGACGGTGTACCCGTTCTTCAAATTCCCGGTAGGTAAAATCCCGGTCCCCGTAGGTGATGGTCTGTTCCGGCGCCTTTTGCACGCCCGCTTCGAGAATACGGTTGATCACCAGCGGCGGTTCCACGGCGGAGGGGGTACGCTGGATGGTGAGGTTACTGCTCATAGTGGCTCCGTTACCTTGTTATTCTGCCGGTATGGGCGTGGCAACACGTCCATACCTGTGAGTATGTAAGGCGTTCAAGACTGACACAGTCCCCCGCACGGGTCATCCGTTCAGCTGCGCCTGAGGTAACAAAATACTACTCGGTGTAGACGCGGTGTCTAGGGATAAAAGCACCAAGCGTTGAAGGATAGGTAGGGTGCACTGAGCCGCAGGCGAACTGCACCGGGGAGTGGTCAATGGTGCAGTTCGGCTGAGGCTCAGTGCACCCTACCCATTCAGGGGCGGGTCAGGGTTTTCGGGTCCAGCAGTTTTTCCAGCTCGTCCCGTGACAGATCGCACTGTTCCTCGGACACATCGATCACCGGGCGACCACTGGCGAAGGCCTCCTTGGCAATCTTCGCGGCCTTCTCGTAGCCGATCACCGGATTCAGGGCGGTGACCAGAATCGGGTTCTTGCCCACGCCCTCTGCCAGGCGGTCTTCATTGAAGGTCATACCGGTGATGGCCCGGTCGGCCAGGTTACGGCAGCTGTTGCCCAGCCAGGCGGTCATATCCAGCAGGTTGCTGGCCACCAGCGGCAGCATCACATTGAGCTGGAAGTTGCCGCTCTGGGCCGCCACTGCATTGGCCTGATCCAGCCCCATCACCTGGGCCGCCACCATGGTCACCGATTCGCAGATCACCGGGTTCACCTTGCCGGGCATGATCGAGGAACCGGGTTGGGTGGCCGGTAGCTGCAATTCGCCCAGGCCATGAATGGGCCCGGAGTTCATCCAGCGCAGGTCGTTACAGATCTTCATCAGCACCACTGCCAGCCCGCGCAGGGCGGCGGACAGATTCAGCGGCCCATCCAGGGCGCTCTGGGCCACAAAGGGATGCGGCAAGGGTTGGAAAGCCAGGCCGGTTTCATCGGCCAGTTGATCCGCAAAGGTGGTGGCAAAATTCGGATGGGCATTGATACCACTGCCCACCGCGGTGCCGCCCTGCGGAATGGCCAACAGTTCATCCCGGGCCCGGGTCAGGCGGCTGCTGGCATCCTGCAATTGCAGCACCCAGGTCTGCATTTCCTGTTCCACGGTCACCGGCATGGCATCCATCAGATGGGTACGACCGGTCTTGACCAACTCGCGGCTTTCGCGGGCACGCAGCCCCAGGGTCGCGATCAGATGTTCCAGAGCGGGGAGTAATTGTTCGGTGACAGCCAGTACCGAGGACACATGGATGGCGGTGGGAATCGTGTCGTTGCTGCTCTGCCCCAGATTCACATCATCATTGGGATGAATCTCGGCCCCGGCGTCTGCACACAGGTGGGCAATCACCTCGTTTACGTTCATGTTGGTGCTGGTGCCGGAACCGGTCTGGAAAATATCCACCGGAAACTGATCCAGATGGTGGCCATCGAGCAGATCATTACAGGCACCGACAATGGCGACCTGCTTGTCCGCCGGTAATTGTTCCAGCTTGAGATTGGCTTCCGCTGCGCAGCGCTTGATACGTACCACCGCAAGAATGAAGCGCTGCGGCAACGGGCGACCGCTGATGGGAAAATTATCCACCGCTCGCTGGGTCTGGGCGCCCCAACGAGCGGCTTTGGGCACCTGCACCTCGCCCAGGGAATCGGTTTCGATACGGGTGTCGGTGTCGTGGCCGCTCATGGTTGCCTCCTGGCAATGAATTTTCTCCATCATGGCACGGGAAAAATGTCAGTTCATCCATCCCGCTTTCACCACATCATGGCGTTTGTCTATGGATACTAAAGGCATGCGCGCACATCCTGATTCCTTTGCTGTCGATCCAGCCCTGTTTGCTGACCTACCCGCCCTCCCCGGCATTTACCGGTTTTTTGGCGAGCAGGACGAACTGCTCTATGTGGGAAAAAGCATCAACCTGCGGCAACGGGTAAAAAGCCATTTTTCGGCCCGGCATCGGGATAAGAAGGAAGGGCGGCTATGTCACCTCACTCGGCGCATCGAGCATCAGGTCACCGCCGGCGAACTGGGCGCATTGCTGCTGGAAAACCGGGAAATCAAGCAACGCCAACCCATCTTCAACCGCCGCCAGCGACGTTATCGTCAACTACACACCTGGCGGCTGGAAACCGATATTCACGGTTTTCTGGTTCCGGTTTTATACCGGCCGCTGGTGGATGACGACGGCTGGCAACAGGACAGTTATGGCCTGTTTCGCAGCCCCCGCCAGGCAAAAAACCTGCTGGACAGCAAAGTGCGCGACGCCGGGCTTTGCCCGCGGATCTGCGGGCTGGAAGCGGGGCGCCAGGGCGCCTGTTTTGCTTATCAGCTGGGCCGCTGCAAAGGCGCCTGTTGCGGCAGGAAAACGAGAGACAGCCATAACCAGCGGTTGCAGGAAACGCTTGAAGACCAGCATATCCATGCCTGGCCTTACTCTGGAATGCTGGTGATTCGTGAAGAGAGCCGCCAACAAACCGACTACCATCTGATTGATCAGTGGTGTCATCTCACCACCCTGCAGCGTCAACCAGAATCCGCCGCAATTACGCCGGATGCGAATGCCAGCTTTGATCTGGACAGCTACCGTATGCTGATCCGTTTTCTGGATCAGGGTGTGGCGCATTTTGTGCTGACCTAGGGTGGCGGCACCTTGGCAATGATTTCACTGTGCCAGGTGCCACCGGGCATGGCGATGCGACCATACTGCTGATCGCCGAATCCCACCTGTCCCACCAGCGGGTTACCACCACCACTCTGACCAAAGTCCGCACTCTGCCCCAGCAACAATTCATTTTCGATGGTCAGGCTGGGCAAGCCGTCACTGTTCTGATCACCGGATTTGAGCACCACATTGCCGTTACGCCAGCCGATGCTGCCGCTGACATTGGATAGCCGGAACGCTGACTGGGGGCTGGACACCTCTGCCAGTGACAAATACGCATTGCCGTCCAGATTCATATAGCCATCAAAGCCCAGGGTTGCCAGACCATCGGCAGTGGCCGGGTAAAGTACGAAACGGAACTGGTCAGCGGACAAATTGAAATCCCACAGCGCCACATTGGCAGTGGCTCCACCCAGATCGCTGAGACTACCCGCCCCCAGCAGGCCTCGTACTTGATAGTGAGACAGGGTATCGGTACGCAGCATGATCCCTGAGGCCAGATCCGGAAATGCCGGATCGGTATCGCCGAGCGTCAGATATAGGTCCCGCGCTTCCCACAACAGGTCATTATTCAACAGGCCCACCGCAACCTCGCTGGAGGTATCGGCGAACAGAAAATGGGAATGGGTTTGCCAGTTATCCGCCGCCGCCGCACGCACCAACGGATCTGCACTATTGGCCGCGTCCCAGAATCCCGGTGATTGCACCATGACGGTAGCGTCTGCCCGCAGCCCCACATTGCCGGTGGGCCCCTGGGGATACGCCAGGATATCCGCATCCAGCTTGCCCAGCGTGAGAACAATCCCCCAGTCATAGCTATCCGACCAGCCACTGGTGGGGTTGGTGACCGTCAACTGTTCACTGTAGGCATGCAGATGACCATTGCGCAGCAGGACGGCAAAGGCCGATTCACCGGCCGCTACCCGGGTAGGGTGAAACACGCCCCCCGCACTGGTACACAACCCGCTATCCGGCTGCCCGCTGCTAAAGCCGCCCCCAAAGCACAGGCCTGCCGGCCCGGTGTTGTTCTGCACCACATCCAGAATGGCATCCAGTGCGAACATGGGGCCGGGGCCATTGCCCAGTCGGCGCCAGTTCACCAGCTCCATGCGGGTACGGTCACCGTCCGCATGGCCCAGTCGAAGCTGGAAATCCGTGTCGTAATCCCATTGGGTCTGAATCGTCAGCCCTTCGGAACGGGTCGTATTGGTCCCGGCGTAATCCCAATGGCCATTGGGCGAGGTCCCAATATAGCCGTAACCGAGCCCACCGGCAGACACCTGCACCCGGGCATCTTTCAGGCCGCCGAGCCAGGCACCGTGCAGTAGCGGCTGGCGCCCCGAGCGATCAAAATTCCCCGGCGATGCCTTGTACATCAGGTCGAATTGCAAGGCGGTATAGGTATGATCCGCTTCCAGCAACAAGCCGTTGTTGTCGATCCCGATAGTGCCCCTGGCGGGCACATGCCCCCCGGCCGGGCCGTTGGTAAACCGGTTCTGTACCATCAGATTACCAATGCTCATCTCCGCACTACCGGCTCCGCCCTGTCGGTATATCCAGTCACCGGTCATGGAAAAGTCCAGACTGGCATGCTGGCCATTCGTGCTTAAGATCCCCTGGTTCACCAGCGTCAGGTTGCCTTGCGAATACAACCCGACCTGGCCCAGAGAGTGCCCCGCATAAGCAGGATTGGTCCCGGTTTGCAGGGTCATCCCGTCCAGGGTGAACAAGGAAGGTTGCCAGCCATACTGCAATGCCAACAGAGGAACGTTGCCATCACTCCCCACATCCAGTTGCAGTTGTGCGCTTAGCGGGTTGCCGTCTCCCTGCAGGGTGAGACCATTCAGTTGTGTGCAGGCATGCTGATCGGTGACGCCGCCACTACAGGTTCCAGCCTGTGCGTTGCCGCTATCTGTTATCCAGTTCAGCTGTTGGGCCTGGATGGCGCCGCTACTTTGCAAATTGACGGTGAGTCCGTCCTGACCACGAATATCAGCCAGACCACTGTCATCAATCGGTGTCATGGCAATGGCCGCAGAAGAAAGTGGCAATAGCGTCAGAATCAGCAGAGGTCGGTTATCAGAAACCATACAGAAACGCCCTCCCGTCAAAACGCATCTGCATGTCCCCGTTAGTGCTGGCCGAATCACTCATACGGAATGCCAGTGCACTACCGGGATTGTTATCGAGCATGAACCCGGGGGTGGAGCCATCGTCAACTTCTATTGCCAAGCGCCCGATATTCAGAAAGGTCCGCATGTCCTGATATTCACCCGGCCCCTTGGCGAAGGGGTAATCAAGCTGGATTGCCGGCAGGCCATCCGGGTTACAGGGGGAAAGCAGGCAGTTGCCGTCCGCATCTTCAAAACGACTCAGGTCCCGGTAACTGGAACCGGTATTACTGAGAAAGGCGCCCTCCAGTCGGGCATCTTCAATCGCCAGACTGCCGTAAAAATCCTTCAACACCAGCCAGTTTCCTTCACGTGCCACAAACTCCAGCCCCAGCCTGCAGGGATCAGGGGTACCGCCGCAGGCCATATCCGGTGTGTTGTCTTTTCCCACATTGTTGCGCAACCGCAAGGTTAGCTGAATGGCATCGCCACCACTGATCGACTGCAGCTCATTGTCGTCCATTGGTGTCATGGCATCCGCTTTCCCCTTAATCGGATAACCCCAAGCGAACAGCACCAACAACACCAGGATAAAAGGAGTGATATTTTTTGATGACGTTTCGTAGCCGGACATCTCCTTTCCTCTTTCAGCAAAACATTGTGCTGCCGTAGCAGTTTTGTTTGGGCGCCAGATCAAACTCCGGATGCTCCAGTAGCAAGCCCGGCGCTCCCAGCAAGGCAATGGCCTCATCAATGCCGCGGTTACCCAGATCTGCATTGGGGTTGTACACATCCAGCAGTTTTACTGACGGTGCATTGAGCCACCAACCGGTATTTGCTGGCACCGCATAACCACTTGAGCAACGGGGGGTGGCATTCCCTGTGGCACAGATATCAAAAGCGCCGGGGGGCAGCTCTTGTATGGGCGTCATCTTGCTGTACCTGGGGTAAGCGATCGGCTCTCGCTGAAAAGAAAGGAAAAAGTCGGAAGCCTCTTCAAATGTCAGCTTGTGTACGTTACGAAGATCTGTGTTGAGGCTGGCAAAAACCGTGTCCATTACTGCTTCGGCGGCACAGGCCAGAGGGTTGAAAAAGCCACAATTTCCGCCCAGGAACTCAAGATTATTCGTCTTCAATTCAGCAGCTTGTAAGCCTAGTGTTTGCATCCTGGTGCCTGCCAGATCCACAAATAGAGCATCACCAAGATTATTACCACAATCATCATGGCCAATACTGGTTCTGCCAGTGCAACCTGTTGCTCTTATTGTAAAGATACTCAGCAACCTGGCTTCGATATCCATGGTCAGTGAAAGCTCTGAACCCAGAAAACCGCTGACGCTGTTTATCCCGGAATGGCAACCGACTACACCTGAGCCCGTCACAGCAGCTGTATCACAGGTTGTCGCGAAAGCGGTATTTTCCTGATTGACAGCGTTGTTTGAATAGTAACGGCGCCCTGCGCTGATCGCACCGTCAGCAGATTGGGCGCCTATTTTTATACCGGCAATTTCACGCAGTGTCGTTGAATCATCATTCTTTACCGCGAATTCTATGTAAGGTCTGTCCAGTGTGAATGGACTGCCAGGATCACCGATATCGGTTCCTTTTCGTCCCATCAGGCTAAGGTAATCAATATCGATATCGCACCCTGCATGACCGGAAAGATGGTCGTTGATACCCCCACATCCCAACTGCAACTTTGAAACGTTAAGATTAAGCTGAAGCTCACCATCCAGACCGATTCGGTAAAACTCGAATGGTGTTGAATAAGCATTCGGATTGGCTAATGCACTACCGGATATCTTGTCGGAAACAATCAGCCCCTGTCCGGTTACCGATCTCATCTGATCATCATCAAGCGGGCTCATTCCAGCCGTATTAAACGCAAACGCGTGTGTTACACAGAAGAAGAGTAAAATCGCTCCCAGAAAGCCATTTCTTTCAGGGAATGCTGTTATTTTTTTTATCATCATCTTTCCCTAGTTTCCCGCGCCATAGCTTGTGAATTTCATGTAATTCACCTGTAAACCTTCGGCCCGGGCATCCCCCAGGTTTGCTGCACCGGTGCGGATGACAGGAAGAGTATTGGTACCTGGTACCCCCAACAGCGTGGATGGATTGGTCTTGTTCACCGTGGTGTAATCAGCCCCTGCATTGACGCTGTAACTACCGCCATACCCGCATTGATAGTCACTGCCATTATTGGCGGTGCAGTTAACCGCCTGACGATAGTAGCGATCGGCAACTCCACCGGTTCCCCCACGCGGCGCATAATCACCACAATTGCTACCTCCCGGACAGGAGTACTGATCCTGCCCTGGCCGCACATCCACGGCCGTGATCATGTAAGCGAACGCATCGAAGTCCTCGCAGCTTTCACACTTTCGAAAGAAGATCCCGTCATCGGTATCGTTGTAGGCATTGCGATTCGGCGAAGGCGTTGTCGATATAGGCGGGCAACCCATTCCTCGACAGGGATACCAGTCCCCCCAACGTGAATAGCCATGGGTGACAAAGTAGGAATCATCCACCGTATGGGATGGCGTGGCCCCCGGGGTATTGGTCAATAACGCTGCCCGGGCAGTGATGTAACCGGCATCAGGACTGTCCGGTACCGCCAGGGAATAGAAATGATCATGAACCGCTGTATGAGTAGGAACATCGGGAAGACGCGGAATTTCCAGAATGAAATTACCGTCTTGTGACGGTACTGTATTCAGCGTCAGCGCCTGATAGTAAAGCTGTCCCAGCGGAACGTACGCGTCCACATTTTTAAAATGCAGACCTTCAAGGGCATCAAACCTCACCGGCTGCCCCACCACATCGCTAGCACCTGGACCATCATGTTGGGCAGCAGAAAATCGAAAGTCTCCCTGCAGGCGACTGTGATAGAGAATGGCAAAGGTTTCGTTACCCGGCTGGGTGAACTGGAAAAGACGGAAGGCAGAATTGGCCGCATTACCCCGGATGATGGTCTGGGTTTTCAGCAGATCGCGGGTACCCACCGTCAGGTTATCGTTATTACCGGTGCGCCCTACCTCGAGTTCCCCCCAGAAAGAAAAGGTGTAATCCGGCTGCGCACTGGGCGCCAGATATTCATAGATCGTCTTGTCTGGGTTATTGGGGTCATTGTTGAGAATAGAACCATCGTAGCTGACACCACTGGGAGAGAAAGCCCGTAACAGGTAAGGATTATCATGGGGAGCAAAATCACTGATTAGCCCACCACGGGGACAACCCAGACTGGAGGCATCACAAGACGTACCGAAATTTCCGCCGCTTTCATCCCAATGAAAACCCCCGGCGCCCGCACCGGAAATGTTCACCCCATACCAGCGAAGATCTCCCCGTTGCAACGTGGTGTTCCCTGCTGGATCAGAACCCACCTGTTCAAAATAACTGGTGGGCTTGATCAGCCAGCGGAAATCCTCGAAACCAATAGCCAGCCCCGTGCCGGTCACCTGAGAGAGGCTTTCTTCATCCAGGGATTCCAGTGCAGCCATACCTGGCATCGGGACAGCCGCAAGGAAAGCCAGCAAAACCCGGGATAAGCTGATGCAGTGTCTATGCTTGAGTCTGGTGAGCATGCTCACCTCATTGCGTTGTTATTGTTTTATGTACAGCCGTTCACATTTATGACCAGTCAGTCACCAGCAAACCTAGCGCAACTGTTATGCAACTCAATGCTCAAAACAAAACTATGTGTTTACCCCATGGATAGGCTTTTGATTTGAAAGGGCTTGGCCGCTCATTTCTGCGATGAGCGCTTTGGTCAGGAATGGGGATATTTGGCCAACCGGGAAGGTTGTGAGTAACTATTGCGGACGGAGAGCGTTCCACCTTAAATCCATGGTGGTGATGGCGTTCTTTTATTTACCAATACAGAAGGAAGAGAAAATCCGACCCAGCAGATCATCCGCGGTAAAGGCACCGGTAATTTCTTCCAGAGCCTTCTGGGCGGCGCGCAGGTCTTCGGCCAGCAATTCGCCAGCGGCATGGCCATGCAGTTGCTGCTCGCCCTTGTCCAGGGCATCCAAAGCCAGCTCCAGGGCAGTGATATGGCGGCGGCGCGCGGAGAAGCGGCTCTGCCCTTCCCCCTGATAGCCGGCAGCGGCTTTCAGGTGTTCGCGCAGATCAGCAAGACCATCCGCGGTGGTGGCAGAGATCACAAAGCTGCCGTTATCACGACGGCCGGTGGCCATGCCGGACAAATCGGCCTTGTTGAGCACGACGGTGACCGGCAGATCCAGGTTTTCCAGTTGCTGCTGACTCTGCGGCAACAAGCTGTGGATATCTTGTGGATTAACCTCACCCTCACGGGAATCCACCATGACCAGCAAACGATCCGCCTTCCTCATTTCCGCGTAGGCACGGCGGATCCCCTCCTGCTCCACCACGTCAGCGCTGTCACGCAGCCCGGCGGTGTCGATCAGGTTAAGCGGCATACCATCGAGCTGAATGGCTTCACGCAACACATCCCGGGTAGTGCCGGCGATATCGGTGACGATGGCGGCATCAAACCCCGCCAGGGCGTTCATCAGGGACGACTTGCCGGCGTTGGGTTTGCCGGCGATCACCAGGGTCATGCCCTCCCGCACCAGGCGCCCCTGGTTCGCTTCCTCCAGTACCCGCTGGCACTGCGCGCGCAAGTCGCGCAGATCCCCAGCTACCTTACCGTCGGAAAGAAAGTCGATCTCCTCCTCCGGGAAATCGATGGCCGCTTCCACATAGATGCGCAGGCCAATCAGGTCTTCCACCAGACGATTCACTTCGTCGGAGAACACCCCTTGCAGGGAATGCAGGGCGGCGCGAGCTGAAGCGCTGGTACCCGCATCAATCAGGTCGGCAATGGCCTCGGCCTGGGTCAGATCCATCTTGTCGTTAAGAAACGCCCGTTGGGAAAACTCCCCGGCACGGGCCTGGCGGGCGCCAGCGGCAATGCAGGCCGCCACCAGCATGTCCAGAATCACCGGGCCGCCATGGCCCTGCAGCTCCACCACATCCTCACCAGTGAAGGAATGAGGCGCGGGAAAGGCAATCACCAACCCCTCATCGATAACCTCGCCATCCGCATCCCTGAATCTGGCGAAATGTGCCATTCGCGGGGTCAGTGAGCGACCTCCCACCAGCTTGCCAGCGATATCTTCAGCGTGAGGCCCTGATAGACGCACCACGCCAACACCACCCCGCCCGGGCGCCGTGGCAATCGCAACAATGGTGTCCTGGGCAGTATTCGACATGAGGTGATTCTGAAAGGCCGGAAAAGGAGCATCAGCATAAAACAAAACCGGCCGGGAAATCCCGGCCGGTTTGTGAAGAACAGCGGTTCGAGGCCGTTATCCCTCGTTTTCGATCTTGCGGGTAATCACCCACTGCTGGGCAATGGAAAGAATGTTGTTGGTCAGCCAGTACAACACCAGACCCGCCGGGAACCACAGCATGAACACGGAGAATACCACCGGCATCCACTTCATCACCTGGGCCTGCATGGGGTCAGCCGGGGTCGGGTTGAGACGGGTCTGCAGGAACATGGAAGCGCCCATCAGGATCGGCAGCACAAAGTACGGATCCATCACCGACAGATCGTTGATCCACAGGAAGAACGGTGCCTGGCGCAGTTCCACGGATTCCAGCAGCACATAGTAAAGCGCGATAAACACCGGCATCTGAACCAGCATGGGCAGACAACCACCCAGCGGGTTGATCTTTTCGCGCTGGAACAACTTCATGGTTTCCATCTGCGCTTTCTGCTTGTCGTTCTTGTTCTGCTCCTTGATGCGCTGCATTTCCGGCGCCACCTTGCGCATTTTCGCCATGGAGCGATAGCTGGTGGCACTGAGCTTGAAGAAGATCGCCTTGATAGTGAGCGTAAGCAGGATAATCGCCACACCCCAGTTACCGACGCCCATTCCAATGTCGATATCCATGCCGAACACGGACACTTCACCACTCTGCAGGAATACCAACAGGGCAAAGATCGGCTGGGAAATAAACCACAACCAGCCGTAATCCACGGTCATGTTCAGGCCGGGGCTAATCGCTTCCAGCTTGTCCTGCTGCTTGGGACCGGCATAGACCTCAGCGTAGAGCACTTTCTCTTCACCCGGTGCCACCTTGATGGTGGGCGATACGAAGCGCAGCAGGTACTGGCCGCGCTTTTCCAGATGCACACTGGAGTAATGGTTTTTTTGCTGGGCATCGGGTATCCAGGCAGACACAAAGTAGTGCTGCGCCATGGCCAGCCAGCCACCCTGGACCGTCAGGTCCAGCGGGTTTTCCGCCATTTCTTCAAAATCGAGTTTGTTATAAGGCGTTTCGCTGTCCCAGTAGGCGCCACCCAGATAGGTGGGCATGGGAATAAAACCACTATTGGACAGGCCGGGATCTTCACTGCCATCACGCTTGATCTGGCCATACAAGGCACCGGACCACTCGCTGTTGCCCTGGTTACGAACAATATGGCTGACACGCACCAGATAGCTGCCACGCTCGAAGGTGAAACGCTTGACCAGCTCGGCGCCATTATCCTGACGCAAGGTCAGGTCCACGTTCAGTTCCTGGGTGCCTTCATCCAGCTGGTAGCTCTGTTTGGCTGCACTCCACCGTGGACGGCCGGCGCTGGAATCGGTGCCGTTCTTGCCAATCAGACCGCTCTGGGCCACATAGGTGCGGCTGGCATCCTGCTCGAGCAACACGAAGGGCTGGTCCGGGGTATCCACATGATGAGGGTACTCAGGCAATGCCAGGCGAACGATATCGCCACCCTGAGGATCGATTTCCACCCGCAGCACATCGGTGTTGACCCGAATGCGTTCCTGGCGAGCTGTGGTTTCAGTGGATTCGGAAGAAGGGGCGTCAACCTGCTCTGTCTGGGCAGAGGGAATACCGTTATCCACATCGTCTGCCTGGGGGGAAGGCAGGTCGAGTCCGTCGCCATTGCCTTGCGCGCTCTGCGCAACCTCCTCAACGGGGGCTGGCTGGGTCGGGTTGGCATAATCCTGTTGCCAGGCCTGAATCATCAGGTAGGAAACGATGGCAATGCCGGTAATTACAAGGGCGCGCTGGATTTCCATAACAGACTATTCTGTGGCGAGAAAAACGGGCCGCAGTTTCTCAAGCTTGCCCGCACTTAGCAAGCAGCTTGTCGAATAGCTTGCCAAGCTGGTCGGTGACTTCTGCAGGGTCCGGGTGATCCACACGTCCGCGAACCAGCAAAATAATGTCCAGACCTGCCAGCTGCGCCTGCCGCAAGCGGAACTGTTCCCGGGCTCTGCGTTTGACGCAGCCACGGTCGACGGCACGTTTGGCGCGCTTGCGACCAATCACCAATCCCAACCGGGGCAGAGCCTGCTGGTTGGGACAAGCCAACAGCAGAAACGCCGCATTCCCCACCTTCCATCTGGAGTGGTCGAATACGGTCTGATATTGGGGTCCGGTGAGAAGTCTGTGCTGGCGGGTAAAAGCCCGGTTTGTTGGCACTGTTACCTCAGCCAGGAGGGCAGAGTAAAACGGTTGGCTCAGGCAGCCAACCGCTTACGACCCTTGGCACGACGAGCGGCCAGGATTTTGCGACCGTTTTTGGTCGCCATGCGAGCACGGAAACCGTGGGCACGTTTGCGCTTGAGTACGCTGGGCTGAAATGTGCGTTTCATGGTGTCTTCCCCATGGAATGAGACAGCAATTGGAAGGCCGGCAAGTCTAGGGAAAGCGAAATCCCCTGTCAATCGGCTTTTCAGGCAAGTTCAAGGCGTGCTGGAGAGAACTGTTAATAGAACTTAAATATTTAAATGTTTTTTGTAGTAGTGGTTATTATAGGGGAAGCCGTTTTTTGTGGGTAAGTGGATTTAATCCATTTGAATCAACAATTTAGCTCGTTGATAACTTGCGTACCACTGTGTGTAAGTACTGGGGACGAGCAGGGGACGAGCTGTCATTAAATGTGGGTATAAGTTGTTCCTGTAGTTGTCCACCGGGTTGTACCTGTATCCCCACACAGGGTTATGGCCCTAGTTATCCACAGAAATAAAGCCGGAAAAATCCTGGCTGTCCTGTGGATAGTTATCGCTTGGAGGGGGTAGAATGACGGGCTCGATTCCGGTTCATTGACCGAATTTTCATTCAGTTCATAAAAGACGATTCAGGGCCTGAGAGTGCCGCTGGACTGTGATTTCTGTCGCGGTCGGGCCCCGTGTTCTTGTTCTTCCTGCCTCAGTGGAGGGAGGCGGAGCACAGTATCGTTTCAGGATAATAAGGCGTGTGCGTGTCTGAAGAGCTCTGGCAACGCTGCCTGACTCGACTCGAGGATGAGTTGCCGTCACAGCAGTACAATATGTGGATTCGGCCATTACAGGTGGCTGCATCTGCCGATGGCGCCGAGCTGACGCTGTTTGCACCCAATCGGTTTGTGGTGGACTGGGTTCGTGACAAGTACATGGACCGCATCGGCGAGGTGCTGGGCGAGCTACAAACCGGCGCACTTCCCCAGTTGCGACTGGAGGTAGGCTCCAGCCGGATGCCTGCGCCGTCAGCCCAGTCATCATCTCCCGCCCCTGCGAGCCCCGCTACGCCATCTTCTGGCCATATGCGCACACCGGAGCTGGCAGAGAGTAAACCGCAGCCTACGGCGCTGGGAGGTGCCCGCAAACATCGTAGCAATCTCAATACCGGGTTCACCTTTGCTACGTTTGTGGAAGGCAAGTCCAATCGCATGGCGGCGGCGGCGGCCCAACAGGTAGCGGAGAACCCGGCCAGCCACGGCTACAACCCTCTGCTGTTGTACGGGGGCGTGGGCCTGGGTAAGACCCACTTGATGCATGCGGTGGGCAATGAATTGCTACGACGCAATCCCAACGCCAAGGTGGTTTATCTACATAGTGAGCGTTTTGTGGCGGACATGATCTCGGCCCTGCGCAACAAGACCATCAATGAGTTCAAGCGCTTCTATCGCTCGGTGGATGCGCTACTGATTGATGATATTCAATTCTTTGCAGGTAAGGAGCAGTCCCAGGAAGAGTTCTTCCACACCTTCAATGCGCTGCTGGAAAATGGCCAGCAGATCATTCTTACCTGTGACAAGTTTCCCAAGGAAGTGGATGGTCTCGAGGAGCGGCTCAAGAGTCGGTTTGGCTGGGGGCTGTCCCAGCCCATGGAGCCGCCGGAGCTGGAAACCCGGGTAGCGATCCTGAAAAAGAAGGCGGAAGAAGCCAAGGTCGATCTGCCCAATGATGCAGCCTTCTTTATTGCGCAACGAATCCGTTCTAATGTACGGGAACTGGAAGGGGCGCTGCGCCGGGTGATTGCTCATGTGCGGTTTACCGGTGCACAGATCGATATCGGCCTGATCAAGGAAGCGTTGAAGGATCTGATTGCCCTGCAGGCGCGGCAGATCAGCATCGACAATATCCAGCGTGTGGTGGCCGAGTACTACAAGATCAAGATCAATGACCTGCTCTCTCCACGGCGGACCCGTTCGGTGGCGAGACCGCGCCAGGTGGCCATGGCCTTGTCCAAGGAATTGACCAGCCACAGCCTGCCGGAGATCGGTGAAAATTTTGGTGGCCGTGATCACACCACCGTGTTGCATGCCTGTCGCAAGGTATTGCAGCTACGGGAATCCAATCCGGAAATCGAGGAAGACTATCAGAGCCTGTTACGGACGCTGACGTCCTGACGGGGAAGCCCGACCCAGTGGCTGGTTCGGTGCATAGTAAAGGAAGGGCCTGGGAGCCTCTGGCCCAAATAACCAGAACGGGAAAGCGCGATGAAATTCTCAATCAATAGAGAACAACTGCTCAAGCCCCTGCAACAGGTGGCTGCAGTGGTGGAAAAACGGCAGACCCTGCCGGTGCTGTCCAATGTCCTGCTGGAAGTGGGAGATGGTCAGCTTTCCATGACAGGCACCGATCTGGAGCTGGAGCTGGTGGCTCGCCTGCCCCTGGAGGGGGAGCATCAGGCCGGGGAAACCACGGTGCCGGCCCGCAAGCTGGTGGATATTGCCAAGAGCCTGCCGGCGGAAGCTGACATCCGTTTCGAGGTGGATGGTGAGCGCATGCTGGTTCGTTCTGGTCGCAGCCGTTTTACCCTCTCTACCCTGCCCGCTTCCGAATTTCCCAACCTGGAAGAAGACGCTGCCGGTTCCAGCCTGGATATTCAGCCAGGCGTGTTGCGCAGCCTGATTGATCGTACCGCTTTCTCCATGGCCCAGCAGGACGTGCGCTATTACCTCAATGGCATGCTGTTCGAACTGAAGCCGGGCCGTCTTCGCGCCGTGGCTACCGATGGCCACCGTCTCGCCCTGTGCGATGCGGAACTGGATGTGCCGGTGGAAGAGGCCTCAGTGATTCTGCCGCGTAAAGGCGTCATGGAGTTGTCTCGCATTCTGGGCGATGCCGGTGAAAATGCCCGCCTGACCGTGGGCCGCAACCATGTTCGCATCGTGGTGGGCGCCATCACTTTTACCTCCAAGCTGGTAGATGGCAAGTTCCCCGAGTACGACCGGGTGATCCCCAAGGAAGGCTCGCGCACCATCATTGCTGACCGGGAAACTCTGCGCCAGGCCCTGGCTCGGGTGGCGATTCTGTCCAATGAGAAATACCGGGGTGTGCGGGTGCAGCTGTCTGAAGGCAGCCTGCGTATCGTGGCCAACAACCCGGAGCAGGAAGAAGCGGAAGAGGAAGTATCCGTGGACTTCAATGGTCAGCCCCTGGAGATTGGCTTCAATGTCAGCTACCTGTTAGACGTGCTTAACACCATGGCTGGTACCCAGGCGGAGCTGGAAATGGGTGACAGCAACAGCAGTGCCCTGGTGCTGGACCCGGAGAGCAAGGCAGCCCTGTATGTTGTCATGCCCATGCGGCTGTGATCCGCAGCCCTTCCTTGTTCCTCCTAAATACCCGGCCATCGCGCCGGGTATTTTTTTGCCCAGAATGATTTACCACAGAAGACTCAGAGCACACTGAGAGTAAACGCTTTTCCAATGAATGCTGTGGTCTCTGGAGCGAAAATGGTTTTCCTCCGTGATCTCTGCCCCTCTGTGGTGGAAACAGGTTTTAGTATCATCGCCCCTGCGCTCTCCCTGGGCTACAATCGGTGCAGTCATTTCTTGCCGCTGTGGCGGCTTCCCTGGTTGTTGTGGGTGGATTCCTTTCTATGTTGAGCCGTCTCCAGCTTGGAGATTTTCGCAATTACCGCCAGTTGGATATTGCCCTCTCCCCTTCCCTCAATGTGATTCTTGGTGATAACGGCAGTGGCAAGACCAGCCTGTTGGAAGCCATCTATTTCATTGGTAGCGGGGGGCGGTCGTTCCGTGGCGGCAGGCTGTCCCGGCTGGTCCGAGACGGTGCGCAAGCGGCCACCCTGTATGCAGAAGTGGCGGCCGGCGAGAAGAGCCATCGCTTGGGCGTTCGCCGTACTCCGGGTGGTATTGATGCCATTAAACTCAACGGGGAGACCCCGAAGGCTCTGAGTGAAGTGGCCGGCCTGCTGCCTGTCCTGGCCCTGCACCCCACGTCGGTGGAGTTGGTTTTTGGGGCTTCAGCCCTGCGTCGGCGGTTTATGGACTGGGGAATGTTCCACGTGGAACATGAATTCATGCCGGTATGGCGCACTGCTTCTGCGGCCCTGAAGCAACGGAACGCCCTACTCCGTACCGGGCGTCCGAACCCCCGTGAACTGGGGTTTTGGGACCAGCAACTGGCGCAGACTTCTGATAGAATCGAAGGGTTGCGTCGTAGCTATCTGCAAGCCCTGCAGGCAGGGCTGGATACAGTGTTGTCTCATCTGGCACCGGAGCTGAAAATCCGGGTGCAGCTACAGACGGGACTGCATAAAGACGAGAGCTATGCAGATGCCCTGTCTCGCCTCCGTCCGGACGACATCCGGCGTGGGTTCAGTCAGGCAGGGTTTCATCGCAGCGATATTCGTATTGAAACCCGGGGAGTGGTGGCGCGAGATCGCCTTTCCCGGGGCCAGGCCAAGCTGGTTGCCTATGGCCTGGTGCTGGCTCAGTTGCCCTTGATCAGCCAGGCGGGGAAAGTGTGTACCCTGCTGGTAGACGATCTGGCCGCAGAGCTGGACGAAGAACACCGTAATCAGATGCTGGGGTATCTGGCCTCCACCGGTCACCAGACCCTGATTACTGCACTGGATCAGCCCCAATGGGAGGCTGTGGTGCAACAGAACCAAGCGTTACGGGCGATCGAGAGCAAAATGTTCCACGTGGAACATGGCCAGCTTCGGCCCCTCACCGGGAGTGAATAAGGAAATACCATGGCGGAGAAAAATTACGATTCATCCAGCATCAAGGTGCTGAAAGGGTTGGACGCCGTTCGCAAGCGCCCTGGCATGTACATCGGGGATACGGATGATGGCACTGGCCTGCACCATATGGTCTTCGAGGTGGTGGATAACTCCATCGATGAAGCATTGGCTGGTCACTGTTCCGAGATCAAGGTGGTTATCCACCCGGATGAATCCGTGTCCGTCCAGGACGATGGCCGGGGTATTCCCGTGGACATGCACGAAGAAGAAGGCATGTCCGCCGCCGAAGTGATCATGACCGTGCTGCATGCCGGGGGTAAGTTCGACGACAACAGCTACAAGGTGTCCGGCGGCCTCCATGGTGTGGGCGTTTCCGTCGTGAATGCCTTGTCTGAAGAGCTGAAGCTGACCATTCGCCGTAACGGCCAGGTCCACGAGCAGCTCTACCGCCACGGTGTACCAGCGATGCCGCTGGAAGTGGTGGGCAATACCGACAGTAGCGGGACGGCCATTCACTTCCGCCCTTCTCCGGAAACGTTTACCAATATCAAGTTTCACTACGACATTCTGGCCAAGCGTCTGCGGGAACTGAGCTTCCTGAACTCCGGGGTGCGTATTCACCTGCTGGACGAACGTAATGGTGAAGAGGATGTGTTCGAGTATGACGGCGGTTTGAGTGCCTTCGTCAGCTATCTGAACCAAAACAAGACGCCCCTGAACCAGGTGTTCCACTTCCAGTTCGACCGGGAAGAAGACGGCATCGCTGTGGAAGTGGCCATGCAGTGGAACGATTCCTACCAGGAAAACCTGTTCTGCTTTACCAATAACATCCCCCAGCGGGATGGCGGTACTCACCTGGCGGGTTTCCGCGCTGCCCTCACCCGTACGCTGAACAGCTATATGGAGAAGGAAGGGCTGCTCAAGAAGGAAAAGGCCAACCCCACCGGTGATGATGCCCGTGAAGGCCTCACCGCGGTGATTTCCGTGAAGGTGCCGGATCCCAAGTTCTCTAGCCAGACCAAAGACAAGCTGGTCTCGTCCGAAGTGAAAAGTGCGGTCGAACAGACCATGGGTGAGCTGTTCCAGGATTATCTGCTGGAAAATCCCCAGGAAGCCAGGGCTATTTCCGCGAAGATCATCGATGCGGCCCGTGCCCGGGATGCGGCGCGCAAGGCGCGGGAAATGACCCGTCGTAAGGGTGCCCTGGATATTGCCGGCCTGCCCGGCAAACTGGCGGACTGCCAGCAGAAAGACCCTGCCCTCTCCGAACTCTATATTGTGGAGGGTGATTCTGCGGGGGGCTCTGCCAAACAGGGCCGCGACCGCAAGAATCAGGCGATCCTGCCGCTCAAGGGCAAGATCCTTAACGTGGAAAAGGCACGTTTCGACAAGATGCTTTCTTCCCAGGAAGTGGGCACCCTGATCACCGCTCTGGGCTGCGGGATCGGCCGCGACGAATACAACGTTGAAAAGCTCCGCTATCACCGCATCATCATCATGACCGATGCGGACGTGGATGGTTCTCACATCCGCACCCTGCTGCTGACGTTCTTCTTCCGTCAGATGCCTGAGCTGATTGAACGGGGCTATATCTACATTGCCCAGCCGCCACTCTACAAGGTCAAGAAAGGCAAGCAGGAGACCTATCTGAAGGATGATCCGGCCATGGAGGAGTACTTGACCACCCTGGCGTTGGAAAAAACCGCCCTTTATCCCGGTGACGATGCGCCGCCAATCAGCGGTGAGCCCCTGGCCAAACTGATCGCGGAATACCGCAACGTGATGAAGATCGTTGATCGTCAGTCCCGGGTTTTCCCCAAGGAAGTGCTTGAGCAGATGATCTATATGCCTTCGGTCAGCGAAGAAGGCCTGAAGGATCAGGCGGGCATGGAAGATTGGTGTCAGGTTCTCGGTAAACGGGTAGATGCCATTACCGATGCGACCCAGACCTTTACCATTACCGCTGCTCGGGACGAGGAACGTGGCCTGTACTTGCCACGTGTGCAAGTACTCGCTCACGGTGTACCCCGTGAATACCGTGTCACTCTGGATTTCCTGCAGTCGCCGGATTATCAGAAGATCAAGGCACTGGGGGAAACCCTGGAAGGCCTGCTGGCCGCCGATGCCTATATCCAGCGTGGCGAAACGCAGCGCCCTATCCGGCACTTCGCCGACGCCCTGGACTGGCTGATGATTCAGGCCCGCCGTGGCACCAGCTTCCAGCGCTACAAGGGGCTGGGGGAAATGAACGCGGAGCAGCTGTGGGAAACCACCATGGACCCGGAAAGCCGGCGTATGCTGCAGGTCACCATTGAGGACGCTATCGCCGCAGACCAGATCTTTACCTGCCTGATGGGTGATGATGTGGATCCGCGTCGGAAGTTTATCGAGTCCAATGCGCTTCAGGTCTCCAATCTGGATGTCTGATACAGAGTCATTTTTGTCGTAACGAAAAAGGAAAAGGGGCCGTTTGGCCCCTTTTTTGTTTCGCCCTCCTCGCTTCCCTTTCTTCCTGATCGCCGTCTGCAATCGTAAAAGCTGCTATGAACAATATTCAATTTGTAACTGTGTGCGTGTAGTTTGTAAGCATAACTGGCGTTCATGATGGCCGGCGCCCCTGGTGGCCGAACAAAGGTGTCGAGAATTATCCGGACTCTCTTTGCCCGGACTGCCCGCTGCTATATGGCGGCAATGTGAGGACCGGTAAAACCTCTATGGTGATTAGGGATGAAAGGAGTCGCATGGTGAAAAAGGAAAAGGATGACTGCAGCCATAAGCGTCGCAGGACAAACCTGTTAAGCCAGTTGCCGCTGACGGGTATCACTGGCCTGTTGCTATTGGCAATGGTGACGGTATTGATTCCGGCCTGTCAGGCGCTCACGGCATCGGTTGGCCAGGAAGGCACATTGCCGAATAACCGGTTACCGGCGGGGTTAAGGGGGTAACCTGGAATAAGCCCGCCCATAAAAAAAGCGAACCGTCAGGGTTCGCTTTTTTTGTCGCGTATTGGGTAAACGTTGTCGTTTACTCGACCGCGAAATCTTCCAGCTTGGCGCCCTTCTCCAGTGCGCCCTGCAGCCACAGTGGGCGCTTGCCACGACCGGTCCAGGTGTTGCTGCTGTCGTTCGGATCGCGGTATTTCACCTTGGCCGGACGACGCACACCGGTTTTCTTCTTGGCGGCTTTTTTGCGGGTGGTTTTCTTTTTGCTGGCGGTATCCTTCAGCAATGCTTCCGGAGAAACGCCCAGATCCTTGGCCATTTTCTCAAGTACCGCCTGAGCATTCTTCAGCTCTGCCTTGCGCTTCTTGTCCAGTGCGGTTTCTGCTTGCTTGATCAGTTTTTCCAGTTCATCAACGGAAAGTTCATCAAGATTAATGCTCATTGAGTAGCCCTTGTTATCGATGATTAACAGCGGCACAAACTCTAGTTATTTTACCCGGGAAAGGCAATTAAACTCGTGGCAGATGGGCAATTTAAAAACGATTTTAAAAACTATTGAGGGTAATGCTGGTGAATCCAGTTTTCAGCTTCTTCGGTAACCTGTTTTGCCTTTTTACCGTCACTGCTAATCGGCGGGCTGATGCGCAAGGTAATCGTACCGGGTAAACGCATCCAGGAACGCGCTGGCCAGCAATTGCCACTGTTATGGGTAATGGCCACAACCGGGACGCCAGACTGGCAGGCCAGCATGGAGCCACCATGATTGAACTTGCCCAGGGTACCCGGTGCCTGACGAGTGCCTTCCGGGTAAATCACTACGGGGATACCCGCTTGCAAGCGTTGCTTGCCTTGCTGCAGTACGGATTTGAGTGCCGCACTGCCATTGCTGCGATTGATGGTAATGGGCTTGAGCAGGGCCAGGCCCCAGCCGAAGAAAGGCAGCCACAGTAACTCGCGTTTGAGCACGGTGGCCTGTGGCTTGATCAGCAATTGCATATAAAAGGTTTCAAAACTGCTCTGGTGATTGGCCAATACCACGAAAGCCCCGGAAGGTAGATTCTCACGCCCTTCCACCTGAATGCGCACGCCGTTTAGTCGTTGTAGCAGCCACATGGCAAAGCCGGTCCACAGATTGACGAAATTATAGCGACGGCGGTAGGGAAGGAAGGGGCCAATCAGGACGCAGAAGACACTGTGAATAATGCCGGCCAGGTTATACAGCACAAAAAAAAGCACGCTGCGGATCTTGATCGACAGCGAATAATGCGTGTGCTGGGTCATGCCTAATCCTTCAAAATATGATCCGTAAAATCCGCCAGGGAATCGTAGATTTCGACATGACCCAGCGCAGTCGGCAAGCCCTTGTCCTGTGTCTTTGCGCCCTTCCCGGTTAATACCAGTACCGGTTGGCAACCACGGGCTACCCCGGCTTCCAGGTCACGTAGGCTATCACCAATCAGGGGCGCGCCGGTGACATCGCCATACTCGGTAACAATCTGGTCGATCAGGCCGGGGGCCGGTTTGCGGCAGTCGCAACCGTCGTCCGGTCCGTGGGGACAATAAAACACCTTGCCCATCTCTCCGCCCGCTTCACGGACCAGAGTCGCCAGCCGTTCATGCATGGTGTCCAGCGTCGCCACCGAAAAATAGCCCCGGGCAATACCGGACTGGTTGGTGGCCACCACCACGGTATAGCCTGCCCGGCTGAGGCGGGCGATGGCGTCAATGCTGCCCGGTAATGGAATCCACTCGTCCAGGGTCTTGATATAGGCGTCCGAGTCTTCGTTGATGACGCCGTCGCGGTCGAGGATGATGAGGTTGTTCATGGATATCCCTGTCTGCAATAACCGTAGGAGCCAGCCTGCTGGCGATGGGGGAAGTCGCGAGTGACGAGTTGCGAGGAGCGAACCCCGGTTTTCGAAACTCGTTACTCGTACCTCGTCACTGTGTTTGCCCTCTGCTGGTATTGGCCGGGTTCCTACAGGAAAGCATTGTTTCGTTTTTAAAAACAACAAAGGCCGCTATAAAGCGGCCCTTGTTTTCTAGCGTACTTGCGTGAAGCGTGTTGCGTGCAAGCGCCAATTCACTCCTGCAACAGACTGATATCCGCCACATTCAGGAACAGGTCGCGCAGGAAGGCCAGCAGGGCCAGGCGGTTGTTGCGCACCGCTTCATCTTCCGCCATTACCATGACGGTGTCGAAAAAGGCATCCACCGGCTCACGCAGCTCAGCCAGCATTTCCAGCACGCCCTGATAGTCGCCTTTTTCCAGCAGCGGCTCGGACTGCTCGTAGCTGGCTACTACCAGGTTGGTGAGGGTCTGCTCGGCCTCGTCTTCCAGCAGGGCGCCGTCGATTTCTTCCGGCGGTGCCTTGTCCAGTTTGGCAAGGATGTTGGACACCCGCTTGTTGGCGGCGGCCAGGGCCTGGGCTTCTTCCCGTGGCTGGAAGGCGGCAACCGCTTTCACCCGGCGATCGAAATCCAGCGGTTTGCGGCAGGCATCGTCGATGGCCAGCACCGACAGGATCACCGGGGTAGCAATGCCCTGCTCCTGGTAGATGGCCCGGTAGCGACCCTTGATAAACTCGAACGCTTCCGCAGCCTCGGCGCGGTTGATGCGCAGCTCCAGCTGGTCACCGGCCTTCTCCAGCAGGTGCTGCAGGTCCACATCCAGCTGGTTTTCGATGATGATACGCAGCACACCCAGGGTGGCGCGACGCAGGGCGTAGGGGTCCTTGGTACCGCTGGGCTTCTGGCCGATGCCGAAGATGCCCACCAGGGTATCGATCTTGTCGGCAAGCGACACGGCCATGCCGGTCTTGCTCTGCGGCAGCTTGTCGCCGGCAAAGCGTGGCAGATATTGCTCGTAGAGCGCCTGAGCCACCTCTTCCGGCTGGCCTTCCAGGCGCGCCAGATAGAAACCCATGATGCCCTGCATGGTGTCGAATTCACCGACCATCTCGCTGTTCAGGTCAGCCTTGCTCAGCTCGCCGGCCAGCTTTGCCTGCTCGGCATCGCCACCGATCTGCTCGGCGATAATGGCAGCCAGTGCCCCAATACGCGCGCACTTGTCGGCCACGGTGCCCAGCTGTTGTTGGAACACCACATTGGCCAGCCCCTTGCCGTGCTGGGCCAGGGTCTTCTTGCAATCGTTGTCGTAGAAGAAGGCCGCATCCGCCAGACGAGGGCGAATCACCTTCTCGTTGCCGTGGATCACCTGATGGGGGTCCTTGGACTGGATATTGCTGATGGTGATGAAGCGCGGCATCAGCTTGCCGTTGGCATCCAGTACCGAGAAATATTTCTGGTGCTCTTCCATGGCGCTGATCAGGGCTTCCTGGGGCACACGCAGGAAATCCTGGTCGAAGCTGCCCATCAGGGCGAGAGGCCATTCCACCAAGGCGGTGACTTCGTTGAGCAGGTCCGGGTCGATCTGCGCGGTACCGCCCGCTTCCTCACCGGCGGCGATGGCCTGTTCTTCAATCAGGGCCTTGCGGCGGGCGAAGTCAGCGATCACATGACCGTCTTTTTCCATGCGCTCGGCGTACTCGCTGGCAGTCGCTAGCTCGATGGCGCCGGGGGCATGGAAACGGTGGCCGTAACTGGTGCGACCGGATTGCAGATCCAGCAGCTCGAAGGGCACCACATCGTCACCGAACAGGGCCACCAGCCAGTGGGCCGGGCGCACGAATTGCACCTTGCGTTTGCCCCAGCGCATGCGCTTGGGAATCGGCAGCTTCTGTACCGCCTGGGCAAAGAAGTCGGGAATCAGCTCGGCGGCGGGTTTGCCCTTCTCGGTGATCTGCGCCACCAGGCGCTCCCCTTTGCCGGTGTCCTGACGACCCAGCTGGTCCACGGTCAGACCCAGTGAGGACGCAAACCCTTGCGCAGCCTTGGTGGGGTTACCGTCCTTGTCGAAGGCGGCCTGCACGGCCGGGCCCTGGCGTTCGATGTCGCGATCCGCCTGCTTGTCATCCAGGCCACGCACCAGCACGGCCAGACGGCGCGGGGCGGCAAAGCTTTCTACCTCACCGTGGTTGAGGCCAGCTTCATCCAGTTGGCGGACAAATTCTTCCGTCAGCGCCGCACTCAGAGTGGGCAGCGCCTTGGGGGGGAGTTCTTCGGTGCCAAGTTCAATCAGCAAATCCCGGGACATTATTGCTTCCCCTTCTTTTTGGCGGCCTGTTTTGCGGCCTTTTCATCCTGCTTTTTCAATTCCGTCTCCACTTCCTCGCGGATGGCGGCATCCGCCATGGGGAAACCCAGCGAACGACGCTTGTCGAAGTAGGCCTGGGCCACGGCCCGGGCCAAGGTGCGCACACGGAGAATAAAGCGCTGACGTTCGGTGACGGAGATGGCCTTGCGGGCATCCAGCAGGTTGAAGGTATGGGAGGCTTTCAGCACATACTCATAGGCGGGCAACGGCAGACCGGCCTCGATCAGTTTGGTGGATTCGCCCTCAAACAGGTCGAACTGCTTGAACAGCTCGTCCACATTGGCGTGTTCGAAGTTGAACGTGGACATCTCGATTTCGTTCTGCAGGAACACATCACCGTAGGTGACCTTGCCGAACGGACCATCGGACCACACCAGGTCGTAGACCGAGTCCACCCCCTGAATGTACATGGCCAAACGTTCCAGGCCGTAAGTGATCTCGCCGGTGACCGGGTAACAGTCGATGCCGCCCACCTGCTGGAAGTAGGTGAACTGGGTGACTTCCATGCCGTTCAGCCACACTTCCCAGCCCAGACCCCAGGCACCCAGGGTCGGTGATTCCCAGTTGTCTTCCACAAAGCGGATATCGTGGACCAGCGGATCAAAACCCAGCATGCGCAGGGACCCCAGATACAGCTCCTGGATAGCGTCCGGGGACGGCTTCAGTACCACCTGGAACTGGTAATAGTGCTGCAGCCGGTTGGGGTTTTCCCCGTAGCGGCCGTCGGTGGGCCGGCGGGAAGGCTGCACATAGGCACTGTTCCAGTTTTCCGGGCCGATGGCGCGCAGGAAGGTGGAGGGATGAAAGGTGCCCGCGCCCACTTCCATATCCAGGGGCTGTACAACGACGCACCCCTGTTCGGCCCAGTACTGTTGCAGGGCCAGAATCAGGCCCTGGAATGTCATGATGTCCGTCTGCGGTTGTTCCGCCATGCTGAATCCTGTTGTTCGAGTTCGATTGCCGCGAAAGCCGCCAAGTATACCGGGCCGACCGGGCCGGTGATACCGCTGGCCGGACCCCTACTGACAGCAGGGTGTCAGGAGTGAACCGGTAGAATGACGCACCAGGCCGGCTCGGGTAATGTCGATGGCCAGAGAGGCATAACCAGTGCGATAACAGGGAAGGATCATGCGACGCGCGGAACGCTTGTTTCAGATCGTGCAGATTATCGGAGCCAGCCAGTGGACCACCGCCCAGGCACTGGCGCAGCGGTTGGCGGTATCGGAACGGACCATCTATCGGGATATCGATCACCTTTCCGCCAGTAGCGTGCCCATCTATTCCCAGGCGGGCAAAGGCTATGCGTTGCTGGAGGGCTACCAGCTGCCGCCGCTGATGTTCAGCGTGGAAGAATGGCAGGCCCTGCTCACCGGCCTGGCCATGGCCCAGGGCTGGGCCGGTCAGCGCCAGGCACAAGCCCTGCGGGCGGTGCAGGAAAAACTGGCCATGGCGGTGCCGGCCCAGTTGCGCGCCATGACGCCACCGGTGAGCGCCCCGCCGCTACCGGAACGGCGCATGCTTGGCGCCATGCTCGATCCGCTGCAGCAGGCCATCGCTGAACGGGCCAAGGTGCGTCTGCATTACCGGGATTTGCAAGAGCAGCACAGCAAAAGGGTGATCTGGCCCCTGGGGCTGTATTTCTGGGGCCACTGTTGGACCCTGGCGGGCTGGTGCGAACTGCGTGGTGCCTTCCGCCATTTCCGGGTGGACCGCATCGTTATCCTGCAGACCCTGGAAGATAGCTACCCGGTACGCGCGGGCCAGACCCTGGCCGATTACGAAGCGTCCTTTGACTGCCACACAACCGAAGAGAAAAGCGATGAACGACCGCTGTCCCTGGTGCGGGGATGACCCGCTCTACCAGCACTACCACGACCATGAGTGGGGTGTCCCCGAGTACGACGACCGGGCCCTGTTCGAATGCCTGAATCTGGAAGGCGCCCAGGCCGGTTTGAGCTGGATTACCGTGCTGCGCAAGCGCGAGCACTATCGCAAGGTATTCGATGGTTTCGACGCGGAAAAGATCGTTCGCTACGACGACCACAAGGTAGCCGCCCTGCTCCAGGATGCGGGGATTATTCGCAACCGTCTGAAAGTGGCTGCCACCATCGGCAACGCCCGCTCCTATCTGGCCCTGCGTGATGAAGGCCTGACCTTGAGTGATTTTCTCTGGGACTTTGTCGATGGAAGCCCGCAGATCAATCACTTCCGCACCATGCAGGAGGTGCCCGCTTCCACCTCGGTGGCAGAGACCATGAGCAAGGCCCTGAAAAAACGCGGCTTCAAATTTGTCGGCCCGACCATCGTCTACGCCTTCATGCAGGCCACCGGCATGGTCAACGATCACCTCACCACCTGCCCGCGACATCGGGATCTCCGATAACGCCTTAACCTTTTCCGTAGGAGCGTCGCTGGCGGCGCGATAACCCAAAACCTGAAAAGACGGATTTACCACAGAGGACACAGAGATCACCGAGGAAAAGACGGGTTTTTCTCTGTGATCTCTGTGTCCTCTGTGGTGAAAATGCTTTTGATCCTGGTCTTTTATCGCGCCGCCAGCGACGCTCCTACAAAGAGGCTTAGAGCACCTGAAAAGTTGGTACAGCCCTTGCTCTGTATAAAGGAAACCAGACAAGGACAGTACGGTGGAAAGGCCATGAATCACAGCAAACCCATCGCCATCATCAAGACCGGCAGCACCTTCCCGCAGATCAGCGCCCATTACGGTGACTTCGAGGCCTGGATACACCGGGGACTGGGGTCGGCCACCGGTGTCATGGTGATTGATGCGCAACGGGGTGGGCCGTTGCCTGCCCTGAGCGAACTGGCGGGTGTGGTCATTACCGGTTCTCACGCCATGGTGACTGATCAGGCGCCATGGATGCGGACGTTGATGCGCTGGTTATACATCCTGGTCCACGAGGCTGTGCAGGTGCCGGTCCTGGGATTGTGTTTTGGTCACCAGCTGCTGGCTCGCACCCTGGGTGGCGAAGTGGCGGATAACCCCATGGGTCTGGAAGTGGGCACCGTGGCCCTGCGATTGACCGGCGCCGGTCGACAGGATGCCCTGTTAGGCGCCATAGCCGGACACCCGTGGGCACAAGTGGTGCACCGTCAGTCAGTACTGACTCCGCCGCCCGGCGCCATGGTGCTGGCCAGCAACGGCCACGACGCCTGCCAGGCCTTCCGTTACGGGGACCGGGTCTGGGGAGTGCAGTTTCATCCGGAATTCAGCGCCGATGTGATGCGCGCCTACTTGCAGGCCTTGCGCGGTGAGGGCCTCACCCAGCAACAGGTGGACAGTCATCTGCCGGAAGTGCGCGAATGCGACGATGCCAGCACCATCCTGGGTCGGTTTGCGCGGCTCACGGCGGCGCAGGTGGCGTAACGAACTTTTTCTGTAGGAGCGTCGCTGGCGGCCCCCCGATGGAGCCTGCCAAGCTCTGATATTCCTGATCGCCCTGCGGGCGATTTCCACGCTGACGCGTGGTTCGCCCCTCGAGAGGAGTTATTCGCTTCGCTCACCCTTCGGGCCGCACGGAACTACGTGCGTTACTCCGCTACGCTACGTTCCTACAGCGGCTTCAAAACAGCTAGGGGCAGCATGATCCACGGGTTATCGCCAACGCTCCTACCGAAAACCCCCGCTTTACTCGCCCTGGCCTGAACCAAACACCGCGCCGATCAGCGCACTGCCCTGCTGCATGGGGTTCTGGCGGATCAGAGATTCCTGCTCGCCGATGCGGGTATAGAGCTCGTCCATGCTGTTGTCGATGACGTAGCTTTCCAGGTTCATATTGGGTTTGTTAGTGAGTGGCAACTTATCGTACACCGCAAGCAGGCTCTTGTACTGGTCGTAGAAGCCGGTCTTTTTCAGGTTGTCTTCCACAATCGGCTGGTAGCGCTGGCGCAGGCTGCTCTCGGTCTGCCCACGGAAATAGGAGGTAGCCGCCGTATCGCCGCCGCGAATAATCCCCAGGGCATCGTTGACGCTCATATTGGAGATGGCCTGTTTGAACACCGGCGCCGCTTCCGCCACCGCCTGCTCCGCCCCCCGGTTCATGGCAGTTTCCACCTTGTCCACATAGCTGCCGAAGCCGAACTGGCGCAGGGTATCAGCCACCGGCTGGGCGGCGGCGGGAAGTTGCAGATTGAACGCACCGGTCTGGGAGAGCTGGGTACTGGCCCGGTCGGTGCCGGTGATCAGGGCTTCCTTGATGCCTGAGGCCAGTTTCGAGTCGGTGTCATAGCCGGCGTTCTTGGCCATCTGGTTACCCATGTCCACCCAGGGCATCGCGCCTTCCATGGTCTTGCAGCCGCTCAATACCAGTAGCCCCACCAGAACCCAAAGCTGTTTCATGCCACTTACTCCTTATGATTTGCGGCCAATGCTACTGCATTCCAGGCTGGCTGCTAAACTCGTATTGTTAATTGTAGGAGCGGCGCTTGAGCCGCGAACCATACTTGCGAGGTCTCTGCAGGCAGATTCGCGGCTCAAGCGCCGCTCCTAGGATATATCGAGAGTGCCATGACTCACCCCGACTACCGCGAACAACACAAGAAACGCCTGGCCTACATGCCCTGGTTGTACGGTCGCCTGAAAGCGAAGCACCGGGCCTGGGCAGAGCCCTGGCAGCGGGATATCCAGCAGAGCCTGATGGCGCTGGAGACTGTTCGCTTCGGGGAGGACTGCTTTGTGGCGCCCCAGGCGGTACTGTTGGCTGAGCCGGGTCGCGACATTATCGTGGCTGATGGCAGCCAGATCGCTGCAGATTGTGTTATTCATGGCCCGGTCCGTCTGGGCGAACGGGTCAGCCTCAACCACCATGTGACCCTGGATGGCGGGGCCGCCGGGATCCACATCGGCGACGACAGCCGCATCGCCGCCTACTGCACCCTCTATGCCTTCAATCACGGTCTCGACGCAGACCGTCTGGTTCGTGAGCAGCCGGTGACTTCGAAGGGTATCCGCATCGGCCGGGATGTGTGGATCGGGGCCCGGGTCGGCATTGTTGATGGCGTTACCATTGGCGACCATGCGGTGGTTGGCATGGGTGCCGTGGTGACCCGGGATGTGGAACCCTGGACCATTGTCGCCGGCAACCCGGCCCGACCGGTGGGCCGTCGCCCCGGAGGCGCCTGACCTTCCTGGCTTTATTGCTCTCTCCTGCTATTGAACACCTCGCCACATAATCGGTAACACCCTGTTTGTTGAACAATGTTTAGCAATGCTGTTTATTAAACATCGTTAAACAAACAACGATAGAGACCGAGAGGGAACACCCATGGACGAGAGCGCGATTCAACGCCATTCCGGCGGCTGGCTGTTCTACGTGAAGGCGGCCTTTGGCATCAGCCTGGGTCTGATGATTCTGGGCATCGTCTGGCTGCCCACTGACCTGTGGATCAAGGGCTACCTGGTGATGGGCATCATGTTCGTGGTGGGCTCCACCATCACCCTAGCCAAGACCCTGCGCGACGACCACGAGGCACGGCGACTGATCAACCGCATCAGTGAGGCGAAGACCGAACGCCTGCTCAAGGAATACACGGATTAGACCGATAACAATCCCGAGGAGAATGCTCATGGCGACCGCCTGGAATAAACTGAAAACCCTGATGCGCGGCCAGGCCCGTGTCAGCATGGAACAGATCGTCAATGCCAACGACATGCTGTTGCTCGACCAGCAGCTCTATGAAACCGAACAGTCCCTGCGTGATGCCCGCCGGCAGCTGGCGCGGTTGATGGCCGAGCAAAAGCTTAACCGCCGTCGCAGCGACGAGCTGCTCGGTCAGATAGGCTATTACGAAAACGGTGCCCGTCAGGCCCTGGCTGCCAGCGAAGAAACGCTGGCCCTGGATATCGGCAAACGGCTGGCGGATCTGGAACAGCAACAGGCTCGTCTGGAACAACAGGGCATTGCCCTCAACCAGCAGGAAGCGGAATACCAGCGCTTCATCCAGCAAGCGGCGGACCAGCTGAAAACCCTGCGCCACGAGCAGTCCCTGGCCAGAACCCAGGACGCCCTGTGTGGGCAGAGTCAGAATCGGCATGCTCAGGGGCGCGGTCTTGCCGAACGACTCAGCGACAGCAAACAGACGCTGCAGCAAATCCAACAACGGCAGGAAGAATGCCGTTTGTTGTGGCACAGTGAGATCCACTGTGACTGGCAGACTGGCGAGAGTCAGATCGATAGTCTGGACAGGCGCATGGCCGATGCCGGCATCGGTGACAGTCAGACCGAGCGGGCGCGGGTGATTCTGGCCAGGTTGCAACCGTCCTGAATCAGATCATCCGTCGCAGCTACCGAACG
>NZ_JBNPEC010000071.1:0-10010 GCF_051117345.1 Alcanivorax sp. | reverse complement strand
CATATCCTGCGCATCCACGTAGGGCGGATTGGAGACAATCAGGTCATAAGGCCCATCCACCTGGGCCAGGCCATCGGAATGCAGGGCTCTCACCTGCCCTTCCAGGCCGTGCCGGCGAATATTGTCTTCACAGACGGCCAGGGCGTCTTCACTGATATCACTGCCGTCCACCCGGGCATGCTCAAACGCATAGGCACAAGCGATGGCTATACAGCCGCTGCCAGTACACAAATCCAGCACCGCATGGACCTGCTCCGGTTCGACCCAGGGAGTAAAGGATTGCTCGATCAGCTCCGCCAGCGGCGAGCGGGGGATCAGGACGCGCTCGTCCACGTAAAAGGGCAACCCGCAGAACCAGGCTTCATGAGTCAGGTAAGGCACCGGCACCCGGTCGTTCACCCGCCGATACAGCAAGCTCATGTAGTCACTGACTTCAGAAGGCAACAAGCGGGCATCAAGAATGCGCGGGTCGCTGTGCAGCGGCAGAGACAAGGTATGCATCAACAAGGCCAATGCCTCATCCCAGGGATCGTCATTGCCGTGGCCAAAGAAAACCTCACCCGCACGCAGGGCACTCTCGCCAAAACGCAGACAATCCCTGACCGTCTGCAGGGCGGTAACGGCTTCTTTCTGTTGTTGCGGGCTAATCACGGCATCCTCCTCAAGCAGGCGGCGAAGATTAGCACAGAATCCGCCATGAAAGCCTGCCAGACGGTAACTTGTTGTCCTGCAGGCAGGTGGCTCGTTATCCTGCAAATGACATCGTTTGGCGCCAATATCGGCATGCCCCAATCAAGTGCCATCATTTCAGCGACCACATAATTGCGTATAGAATGCCGATACGTTGTCTAGCAGGCTAAACCCTTGCGTGCTCAGTCATTCAGGATGGCTCGCAATCCAATACCCACCAAAAGCCGGTGCGATGAAAGGATAAGCATGACTGCAGTTACGGTGTCACAAGACGGCCCCTTCACCCTGGTGGATCTGAAAAACGGGACCCTGGTGGACATGCGCGTGGAACTGTCGATCTATCGGCAGCGACTGACTTTGTTCAACATGAATCGCCAGCGCAAACAACTTGCCATATACGTGGGGCGCATCTGCGGGCTGGACTTTACCGCCGCCCGTTACGCCTGTGGCGAAGACTTCGAGCAGATTACCGAAGCAAAGGTGCTGGTGCTGGAAAGCATACTCAACCGCACCTTTGCCAACATCATGCTGACCCTGAACAAGCCGCAATTTCCGGTCTACGTGTGTGGCAGCCTGGAACAGGCCAAGGCATGCCTTCAGGAAAAACACCCCCGGGGGGAACAGTGAACGCGATTTGGTTATTGAAAACCGAGCCTGACACCTTTTCCATTGATGACCTGCAGGCCAGCCCCAACGGCACCAGCGGCTGGGACGGCGTGCGCAATTACCAGGCTCGCAATCGCCTGCGCGACGAAATGCAAGAAGGCGATTTCGTGTTGATCTACCATTCCAGCTGCGCGCAACCCGCCATTGTCGGCGAGGCACGCGTGGTCAGCGCCCCCTATCCGGACCCAAGTCAGTTTGACGCCAACTCGGCAAGCTTCGACAACCGCAGCACCCGCGAACAACCGCGCTGGTATCAGGTGGATATCCGTTATCTGTGCACCTATCCGCAGCCCCTGTCACTGGCAACCCTCCGCCAGTACGCGGAGTTTGCAGATATGGAACTGGTTGTTCGTCCGCGACTATCGGTACAGAAAGTCACCGAACGCCAGTTCCAGAGGATTCAGCAACTCTGCATGCCGGAAAACGCCAGCGCCTGACCGGCAAGCGAACCAGTGCGGTGCACAGTGCTGCACCACCGCAATACCGCGCCTCAAAATCGCGCAGGAAGATACGAAAAAAGCACGACATCCCCCGATATACCCTCCTCGACCGGCTTGGCACAGCGGTTGCAATTGCCCCTTCATCACTATTCACGAATGGGGTTCATATCATGCCACAGCGCCGCTTACTCTGGTTTCCCTTACTGCTCCTCCCCGGGCTAGCCAGGGCAGATTCCCTCAGCGCCGTTGATACGGTCTGGATTGCCGTGGCCGCTGCCCTGGTGTTCTTCATGCAAGCGGGCTTCGCACTGCTGGAAAGCGGCCTGAGTCGCGCCAAGAATGCACTCAATGTGGTGATGAAAAACTACATGGATTTGTGCGTTGGTACCCTGGTGTTCTGGGGCGTAGGTTTTGGCCTGATGTTCGGGAGCAGCAGCACCGGCTGGTTTGGCGAAGACCAGTTCATGCTCAGCCACGCCGACGGCAGCACCTGGGCCATGCTGCTGTTCCAGATCATGTTTGCTGCCACCGCTGCCACGATCGCCTCAGGGGCCATGGCAGAGCGCACCCGTTACGTGGGCTACCTGTGTGGGGCCATTGTCATTACCGGGCTGATCTATCCGCTTTACGGCCACTGGGCCTGGAACAGTGAAGGCTGGCTGGCGCAACTGGGCTTTATTGATTTTGCCGGCTCCACGGTAGTGCACAGTATCGGCGGTTGGTGCGCCCTGGCCGGGGTGCTGGTGGTGGGCCCACGACTGGGTCGTTTCGACAGTCGCGGCCAGCCACGGCACATCCCCGGTCACAACCTGTCCTACGTGGCCCTGGGCGGCTTTATCCTCTGGTTCGGCTGGTTTGGTTTCAATGGCGGCTCCACCCTGGCTGCCAGCGTAGATATTGCCAAGGTGAATCTGAACACCCAGCTTGCCGCCGCCGCAGGTGCGGTGGGCAGCGTGATCTACCGCCTGGTCAGCCGCCGGCCCATTCTGTTGACGGAAACCGTCAACGGCAGCCTGGCCGGTCTGGTGGCGGTCACCGCCGGTTGCGCCGTGATGACTCCTGGTTTTGCTGTTCTCACCGGCCTGGTCGCCGGCGCGCTGGCGGCCTTCGGGGCGAGAATGTTGCTGGCGTTGCGTCTTGATGATGTGGTCGGCGCGGTGCCGGTGCATGCCTTCGCCGGTGCCTGGGGCACCCTGGCCGCTGGCCTGTTCTATGATGGAGACCTGTTCAACCCGGAACGGATTACCGTACAGCTGCTGGGCATCGTGGTGGCTTTTGGCTGGGCTTTTTTCACCGCCCTGGTGATGTACATGCTGGTATCCCTGCTTGCCGGCCTGCGGGCACCAGCCCTGCATGAGCAACGCGGCCTGGACCTGAGCGAGCATGCGGAAAGTGGCTACCCGGAGTTCCCCCAGAACACCCTTTACAACAGTGAACTGACCAGCCCGGCGGAGTCTCGTCCATGAGTCAGGAACTGCAACGTCGACGGCGCGCCATCGTCACCGGGCTGACGCCCTACATGAACGAACCTCTGCTGCTGGAGGCGATCAGCCTCTGGCAACACACCTATGCCGAACGCCCCCGCTTTTCCCTGCAGGGCTTTGTCAGTGAGCTGTGTCAGTTATTTGATCTGGGTGAGCGCCGGCACCAGATTCATATGAGCCTGGTGCAGGCCATGACCCTGTCGGAGCAGGAGCTGGCCGACGACCCGCTGGCCGGAAGCGATGAAAATCACGCTCAGGAACACCCCTGCAGCCAGGCTTTCGAGTTGATCATGCGCTCGCTATGGGAAGGCATCGGCGCCCGGGCCGCCAGCCAGTTACGCCTTGACCTGGCCGCCCAGCTGCGCAGCAACCAGGTCGGCGCGGAAATTCGACTGACCATGGAATACTGGCTGCAAGCCTCGCAACGGCCCCTGGCACCGCTGGCCCTGAATGCCCTGCGCGACCAGCTGAATCGGACCTATGTACTACTCTGCGAACGCCTTGGTCCGGTGGAAGCGGATCAGCAACTGAAAGCGGCTTACCAGAAAAGCCTGCGCATGGCGCCTGATCCGGCTGCCCTACGCCAACTGCTGTGACATTTTTCTGCCATTACAGCCATGTGACACCAGAGAGGATCAGGTAGTCTTGTAACCCTGTTCGCGCGTTGAGTCATGACAACAAGCCGATAGGGAAGACCATGAAGCTGCATCACCAGATCTTTATTGCCATGTTGGCCGGCGCTCTTGTCGGCAGCCTGACCGCTGAGACCAGCACCCTCTTCGGGGTACCGGTACTGGCCGGTTACGACCTGGTAGGCAGCCTGTTCATCAATGGCTTGAAAATGGTGGTGGTGCCCCTGATTGTCACCGCCATCATCAATGGCATGACCAGCGTCGGGGATGGCCAAAATCTGGGGCGCATGGGCCTGAAGACGGTGGCACTGTACATGACCACCACCGTGGTCGCGGTGCTGATCGGGCTGTTGACTGTCAATCTGTTCAGCCCCGGGGTCATCGACGGTCAACCGGCCCGGGACCTGCTTGGTCTGGCCAGCGACACTGAGGCGGTGCTGGCAGGGATCGAAGGTCGAGGCGCCGGGGATTTCACCCAAATCCTCATGCAGATGCTCCCTCCCAACCTGATTGCTGCCGCTGCCGATGGGCAGATGCTTGGCCTTATCGTGTTCGCCCTGTTGTTTGGCTATTTTCTACGCACCGAGCGCAATGATGCCGGCCGCAGTCTGCGTGATCTGATCGAGGGGATTTATCAGGTGGTGATGAAAATCACCATGCTGGTTATTCGTTTCACACCGCTGGGGGTGTTCGCCCTGATTGCCGCCACGGTGACCCGCACCGGCCTTGATGCCATCGAGCCGCTGGCCTGGTTTTTCGCTTCAGTGGTCGTTGCACTCACCCTGCATGCCTTTGTTTTCATGCCGGCATTGGTGTTTTTTCTGGCCCGCCGCTCGCCACTACGGCATATCCAGGCAATGACACCCGCCCTGCTCACCGCTTTTTCCTCGGCAAGCTCCGCCGCCACCCTGCCGCTGACAATGGAATGCGTGCAGAACCGGGCCGGGGTATCACAGCGAAGCAGCAGCTTCGTGCTGCCACTGGGGGCCACCGTGAACATGGACGGTACTGCACTCTATGAGTGCGTGGCCGCCATGTTTATCGCCCAGGCCTATGGCATGGACCTGTCGCTGGCGACACAATTCATGATCGTGATAACCGCAGTGCTTACGTCCATTGGCGTGGCCAGCATTCCTGCCGCCTCGCTGGTGGCGATCACCGTGATACTTGCCGCCATCGGCTTACCGGCAGAAGCCATCGGTTTGATTCTCGTCACCGACAGGCTGCTGGACATGTTCCGCACTGCTGTCAACGTATGGGGCGACAGTGTGGTCACCGTGTTGCTGGCTCGCAGCGAAGGGGAAGAACAGGTGCTACAGAGACCGGTAGCCGACGCAGAAAGAGCAGCGCAGGCGGTTAACGCCCACGCCGCCGGACAAGATCAGACTGACAGGTGATGGTCGCGATTGTCCCAGTCACGCTTGATGGCCACCACCGCACTGCCAACGATCGGCACCATGGCGGCAAACGCCAGCATGGCCGGGAACAGATTTTTCCCCTGATCGGCCAGACCGGCTACCATCAGCACGGTGAACATAACAGCCACAACCAGAGCGAAAATGTCTTTACTGATACAAGAGATAGTAGTCATGGGAAACGCTCCTCTTAAATTGTTTTAGTGAACAGATGTTAACTCACAAGAATAGAAAGTCAACACGTGTTCACTTTCAATGATTATTTTCCGGAGATCCCTTGAAAAATCAGCCTACCCTGCTTATCAGCAATGCCTGCTCCGAACTGGGTCAGGCCCTGGTCAGTGACGCTGCAGAGCGTTTTCGGGTGGCCCTGGCAGACGCTGACGGGCAGCTCGGAAACCAGCTTTGTGCCAACCTGCACGGCGATGGTCGAGAAGCCCTTTTTCTGGATTGTCTTCCCGGCAGTGCCCGCGACCGTCAACGGGGTGTCGAACGGGTGTTACGTCGCTGGCAACAGCTGGATACTGTGATCAACCTGCCCGCGCCACTGACACTGGGCCCTTTCGAGGCCACGCAGACATCACACTGGCAGCGGGTGCTGGATGAGCAACTGATGGATACGGTGAACCTTTGCCAGAGTGCGATCAGCGCCATGCACCGCCAGGAAGAAGGTGGCCGGATTCTCAATGTGGTGCCGGAATACGGCATCCTGGCAGGACCTCTGGCTAGCGCCCAGAGTGCTGCCAGCGCCGCCATCGTGGCCCTGGGAGAAAGCCTGCACAGTGAATTGCACAGTAGTGGCATCAGGGTGACCACCGTAGTGATCCCCTTGTATCAGGAACAGGCCAGCAACCTGTGGTCCACCGACCCGCTTAGCGACGCCCGTTTCCAGCGCAAGATTGCTCGCAGCCCGGTCACCCGAGAGGAGCTCAGCCAGCAAATCCTGAATGCCCTGGACAGTAATAACGCTCTGCACATCGCCTCCGGCTATACCCGGGCGAAATGGCGCCGCAAGCGCTGGTTCAGAAAGCGCTGGGAACGGGCACTGCGGGAGTTAGGGGCAAAGTATCGGCGTTAAGAGCGAAAGACTGGTTTCACCACAGAGGCCACAGGGGACACTGAGAAAGATCAACAGCCCTGCCCGTCCCTCGCCGCTTTTCACTGTGCCCGCGATAACATCGCAGTCATAGCCCGGTTTTCACTCAGTGTTCTCTGTGCCCTCTGTGGTAAAAACGATTCCAGCCACGTCAGGCAAACTGCTCCACGTACCGGAGCGTGTGCCGATAGTCACCCGCCAGGGCATCGTCGATTTTCGGCGCCACCAGATCCACCAGTTTCCTGCCCACCAGCGGAACCGATGAGGTGATTTCCACCTGGGTTTGCTGGATGGACTGGGTCTCACCGTCGGCACTGAGTCGCATGGTGCCACTGATTTTCAAGGGCACATTACCAAGCTGAAAGCGATAGCGAGCCTGATAGCAACCCGCCCGGCCGGTGGCTTGCCAGAGGAATTCCGTCAGCAGATCAGCCTGACTGGGCAGCAAACGTCGCGCAAATGACGGCACCTTGTCGGTGCGAATCTGTATCGGCTGAACGATTTGTATCAGCAGACCTTCGCCGGTCTCCTGGAAGGCCTGGAAACGGTAGTCATTTACCTTGCCCCATTCGAACCGTTGTTCGAAATAGGCCTTGCTGGTGAGAATCTCATAAAGCCGGTCCACGCCGACGGGAAATTCCCGGTCAACCATTACCTTCATGCTGTCTCCTGACCCGCCGGCGTCTGCTCAATCAATTTCAACAGGGGCGCCAGCTGGCGTTTCAAATCCGGCAATGCATTCACCACGACACGGGGCTTGCCTGCCCGCAACAGGGTGAGTGCCTGCTCTATAGTTATCGATGGCGCCGCCTGGGCGGTGGCCAGAAGCTCATCGGGGCCATCTCTGACCACCGCTCCGGGCCCGGCCAGGCGCGCCTTGCTCATCTGTTCGTCCAATACCGCTTGTACCTGGCGGGGCATCAGCCCGGTATGCGCAGTGGGCGTATGAATGACCACCGACAGCGGCAATTGCTGTGCCCTGCCACGAAATTGAAAAGCCAGTTTTTCGCTGACCTTCAACGTCCGCTCGACAAAACGCTGGGCACCATTGGCACCGGCACTGGGCAGCAGAATAGTAAACTGGGCCACGCTGCTTCTTGCCAGCGAGTCTTCCTTGCGTACCACTCCCCGCATCAACTGCGCCATTTTCATCAGCACCATATCGGTTCTGCGTTTACCGAGCTGTACGAAAAGTTGATTGAATTGGTAAATTTCCAGTTGCACAACCGACAGCGGAATCTGCTGGCGACTGGCCAGGGCCAGCTCCTGGCGCAGGCGATGCTGCAGATAGCGACGGTTACCCAATCGGGTGAGCGGATCAATCATGGCCTGGCGGGCCAGTTCCTTGCGCTCACGCTGGTAGTGGGCATGGGCACGAGCGCGGGCCAGCAGATCCGTGGAATTGAACGGTTTGCTGATAAAGTCAGTGCCGCCCAGACGCAGGGCTTCGCTGCGTGTTTCCTCGTCGTTCTCGGCACCGGTGACAATGATTACCGGCAGGCCGGCAATGCCGTCATCCTCACTGGTGCGGATTTTTTTCAGTAACGTAAAGCCGTCCATTTCCGGCATGGCCAGGTCGGAAAAAACCACGCTGATGGTCGGGTTATGGCAGATCATTTCCCAGGCTTCGACACCATTTTCCGCCACTTCCACACGAAATTCCCTACCCAGCATCTTGTCTGCGGCAAGACGCATCACCTTCGAGTCGTCGACAAACAGCAGTACCGGTTTGTTGTTGTTATCCATGTGGGTCCATTCCCTTTTTTACCACGGACAGCGCCCCTTTCGGGCCGGGCTCTCGCCCTCGCACGTACCCGTAAAGCCGGGAGTTACGCTGACAAAAATCCCCGCGCGCGATGGCAGGCAGATAGTGTTCGTTGAGAAGATGCCCGGGGCGGTCGGCCAGGCAATAGACGGTGCCGGCGGTACTGTCCAGATGGGAAAGAATGCCGATCTGCGCCAGATAATCACGCCCGTTGGCAAAGTGTTCCACATAGGGCACCGGGTGACCGGCCGCAAGCGTCAGTTGCGGATCGATTTCTAGGCTGTCAGCCACCCCACCGATACAATAGATTTCCAGCTTTTTAACCAGCTGCCGGGCGCTGGGGTGACGTAGCAGCTTGCGCACGATATAGCTGGCCACAATGGTGCCCTGAGAATGGCAGACCAGTACCACCTGATCATTATTTTCCAGCGCGTCCACCAGGATATTCAACGCCGGGCGCGACAACTTGCCATCCTTGCGCAGGGTGCGTGCGGTAATCGACTCGGCCACATCGCGGATCAGTCCCCAGGTAGGGGTATGGATCAGGTGTACCGGACGGCGAAAGAGCCGCGCAATCTCGCTGGCATTGAGTAACGCCACCGGACCCGCCGTGCCCATGCCATTGATGAAGAACCAACGCGAAGAGCGGGCTTCATGGGTGGTCCGGGGAGGATGGCAGACCAAGGTACCCTGACTGATGGATTCGCGGGTGGCGGGCACCAGCAACTGCAATAGCGACAGCAGAGCCTCACCGCGACTGGCGTAGGATGACCAGGCCAGTTCCGAGCGAATACCTGGCTCCCGGCCCAGCGGCAGGACCATGCGGGGAATATCCGCTGCATGGGTCAGGCTGAGGCGTAGATCACGACGGATGGCAGAACGGTTATCTACCAGACGGCGAAGCCATTGACGGGGACGGTGCAACATTGGGAAGCCCTGATACGGGGTGGCGACAAATTCGCTCTAATACGAAAGTTCCCCCGTACACTACGTCGAATTGCGGTATTTTGCTAGCAGCAATAACGGTAAGCGCCACAACTCAACCTGAGCCAAATCAGTAGCTTATTTGATCAACTTTGTGTAGAACCCGAACTTTCAACGCTGTCAGCGGCGACGTCTAACGAAAGGAATGTGCGATAAAAAAACAGGCCTGCCGTGCACAAAACGACAGACCTGACCAGGAGACCTTGTGATTCTCTCTATGGCGCTGCTTGTCTCAGACGAAGTACATCAGCAACCACTCGGCAACCAGTGCCGGTTTGTCCTCTCCTTCGATTTCCACCGTAAAGGCGAATTTCAACAACCACTGCCCTTCCCGCTTTTCTGTGGCATCCAGCAAGGTGGCCAACGCGCGAACCCGCTTACCCTGTTTTACCGGCGCCATGAATCGCAGTTTGTCGAAGCCGTAGTTCATGGCCATTTTCATGCCTTTGGGCATCAAGAAGCCATCAATGGAAGCTTGCAGATAAGGCAGCAGCGACAAGGTCAGATAACCGTGTGCAATGGTAGTGCCGAAAGGGGTGTTCCTGGCCTGATCCAGATCCACATGAATGAACTGATGGTCCAGGGTCGCGTCAGCAAAGGCGTCAATCCTGTCCTGATCTATCTGGAACCAGTCGGACGCTCCCAGTTCCGTGCCCACGTAATCGGTCAGCGAGGCTACCTCAACCACTTTCATCGTAACGCGCTCCTTGAATACATTTTTCCTGAAGCTTAGCGAGCCAGGGCAAGGCACTACATGACCCATTCAGGCTGTAGCCCGGACAGTTCTGGTGCTTTTGGTCAGTAAGCCGTTGATGTCTTCGTGAAAGGTATTGATTGC
>NZ_JBNPEC010000062.1:0-10022 GCF_051117345.1 Alcanivorax sp. | reverse complement strand
GGCAGGGCCTGAACCTGACCTTCTACGGGCTGTTTACCGGCATCTCCGGCGGGCTCGGTGTTGCCGCTTTCATACTGCTCACAGCCTCTGCTGGCGTTGCCCTTGGTACTGCCTTGCTGCTAACGCTGGGGGTGCTGGCCATCTGCCTGCCTGCGGCCAAGATCATCGCCACCGTGGTGGAAAAAAACCGTCACGGCTTCACTGTCGGGGGCGCCAGCTTTGTGGGCATTATCATCGCCCCGCTGTTTCTCTGGCTGGCGGACCTGGCCAGCCAACGCTGGTGGGACACGGCCCTGCCGATTCTGCCTATGCTCGCAGCCATGTCCATTGCCTATGTGTTGGGTGAAGGCATCGGGCGGCTGGCCTGTATCAGTTTCGGTTGCTGTTACGGCAAAGCACTGCGCCACTCACCCGCCTGGGCCCGACGCCTGTTCTGCACCCTTAACCATGTGTTTATCGGCAAAACCAAGAAGATCGCCTTCGCCGGGGAAATGGAGGCCGTGAAAGTGATTCCCATCCAGGCAATCACCTGCGTGATATATACCGCCCTGGCCCTGTTTTGCAGCGCGCTTTTCTTCCACCAGCAGTTCGCGCTGGCCTTTGCCCTGAGTCTCGTGGGTAGCCAGTTATGGCGGGTTTATTCCGAGACACTGCGGGCGGATTATCGGGGGGGAAGCAAGCTATTCTCTGTCTACCAGATGATGGCGCTATTTGCCGCCCTTTATGGCATCGCTATCAGCCTGGCACTGCCCGCCCATGCAGGCCTGGTTCCAGATCTGTCAGCCGGCCTGGGCGCACTCTGGTCACCGGGTGTCATTATCAGTCTGCAGCTCATCACCGTCACCATGTTCTTCTTCTCCGGGACCAGCACCATCACCACCGGCGAGCTCCGCTTTGGCCTGGCCGCAGACTGGCGCAGCCAGGCAGGAGGGGAATAGCCTCAAGCTACAAGCTACAAGCTACAAGCTACAACGCGAGCATGGTTTTGTCTGTTTTCAACGCAAGAGGCCGCGCTCCTAATCCGGGCGCGGCCTCTTGATCTCAAAATAAACAGAACCTTCAATCGCGTTGTAGCTTGTAGCTTGTAGCTTGCAGCTCACCCCAACGCCACCGCCTTTACCTGCGCATAAAGCCGCGCCCCGGGGAACACCTCAAGCTCCCGGGCGGAGCGGCTGGAGATGCGGGCCAGCAAACGTTGATCCCCCAGGGCCAGCTGTACCACTGCCTGTCCCGGCCCGACTTCACGCAAGGCTGCCACCTGCACCGGATGGATATTGAGAATGCTGGAATCCTGCGGCGCTTGGCGACACAGGCTCACATCCCGGGCGGCAATGCGAAGGCGTACTGGCTCTTTGCCAGCCACCGGTTGCGCTGCGGGCAACCAGAATGTCTGTTGTGCCACAGTCACCGCCTGCAAGTGATCCCGGTTGTCATAATCACCCAGTTCACCGTACAACAAGGCCGTGGCATCGCCACGCTGGGCCAGCGGGCCATCCAGCCGGGCCAGCTCTTCGTGGGCCTTGCCTCGCGCCACGATACGTCCCTGCTCCATCAACCAGACCTGTCGCGACAGGGTCAGCAGCTCGTCCAGATCATGGGTGACATAGATCACCGGCACCTGCCTGGCGATCTCGCTGATCATCTGCAGCAGTTCCTGCTTGTGGCCGTGATCCAGCGCCGACAGGGGTTCATCCAGTAACAGCAGTTCCGGCCCGGCCAGTAACGCGCGAGCCAGAGCCACCCGCTGAGCTTCACCACCGGAGAGTGTGTCCCCCGAACGCGCCAGCAAGCCATCAATACGAGTCTGACTGACCACCCTGTCCAGGTCCCCTGCTGCTCCCCGACGCTTCACCACATAGTCCAGGTTGCCGCGCACACTCAAATGGCGAAACAGGGTCGGCTCCTGAAACATCATGCCCAGGGGGCGCTGCCAAGGCGGCAGCGTGGCGTCGTCGGTTTGCCAGAGCTGATCACCGAAGCGAATCTCGCCGTCGCAATCCTGGAGCCCGGCCAGCATCCGCAACAGCGTACTTTTGCCGGAACCGGAAGGCCCGAACAGTACCGTCACACCATTGGCAGCAAGCTGCCCCCGCGCCTGTAAACGACACGGCCCCACCTGGCCAGACAGGGAGAATGTCAGACTCATGGCATCACCCCGGTGCTTTGCTTGCGTTGCCAGCGAAACAGGGCCCACAGCATCAATACCGACGCCACCAGCAGCACCGCCGCCAACCGATGCGCACTGGCGTAATCTCCCGCCTCCACATGCTCATAGAGGGCGACTGACGCCACCCGGGTTTCCCCGGCCAGGCTGCCGCCGATCATCAGCACCACACCGAATTCTCCGAGGGTATGCGCAATGCCGAGAATCGCGGCACTGGCATAGCCATGCCGGGCCTGGGGAATCACCAGCGAGAAAAAGCGATCTAGGGGTCGGGCACCGGAGACCGCCGCCATATCCAGTTGCCGTGGCTCAATGGCCGCGAAAGCGTTCTTGAGGGGTTGCAGAACAAAGGGCAGCGAGTAGACCAGCGAACCAATTACCAGGCCGGTAAAACTGAACGCCAGGGAACGGGCACCACCCCATTGCGCCAGCCACCCACCCGGCCCATGCGGCCCCAACCCGATCAACAGATAAAACCCCAATACCGACGGCGGCAACACCAGGGGTAGCGCCAGCAATGCCTCCAGTAGCGCCTGCCCGGGCAAACGACGACGGGCCAGCCACCAGGCTAGCGGCGTACATACCAGCAACAGGATGAGGGTGGTAACCACCGCCAGTTTGACCCCCACCCACAGGGCCAGCCAGTCGCCATCACTCAACATCATCGACGACCTCATCGGTGCGATAACCCAGACTGCGGATCATTTCCTGAGCTTCGCCAGAAAACAGAAAATCGTAGAAATGATCTGCTGCCGACGTATTCCTGAGCACCCCACCCTGCTGACGGATTGACGGATAGAACGCCTCGGGAATACGCCACTGTCGCCCTCCCTGGTCCTGTACCTGACTGAGCGCCACAAAGGCAGCCTCTGCGGCGCCACTGTGGGCAAAGTGATAGCTCTGCGCCACATTCTCGGCCTGTACCAGGGTTACCGAATCGGGAAGTGGAAACCGTTCCAGCACTGCCTCGGCGGCTTCACCATAGGGAGCGGTACGGGCATTGGCCATGGCCACGGGAGTAACCCTGCCGGCCATCAGCGAGGAGCCATCGAGAACCGCCCCGGCTTGAGGAGACCACAACACCAGCCTGCCAATGGCATAGGTGCGAACTGTGCCAACCTCAATCAAACCTTCAGAAGCAAGCTCCTGCGGCCGCCGATCATCCGCCGCCAGAAAAATATCGTAGGGAGCCCCCTGACGAATCTGGGCTGCAAGCTTGCCGGTGGAACCCACAGTAATTTGAATATCCGCTCGCGGGTATTGCTGGTGATAACGCTGAACCAGTTGTTTCAATGGGGAGGAAAAATTGGCAGAGACAGCAACCTGCACAGGCTCAGCCGCTGCGATGGTGGTAACCAACGCCAGCAGGCTGACAAGCAAACACTTCATGGAAGCTCCACGACGATGATCTGGCAAGGCCCAGTCTATGTCATCACGCCGGGCGGCACTATTCGCGATCCGTTTTGTGTAACAGCCTCCGGCTCGGGAGCGAGGCACGAGGAGCGAGTTTCGAAAACCAACAACCTTGTTGCTCTTCGCTGCTCGTCACTCGTGTGTCGAGACTGGGCTGCTCAGGACGGCTTGCGGGGATTCTGCCCCCGATGCTGGCGACCGCGGGCGCGGGCCAGTTCGATCTGCTTCTGACGTTCGGCGAAACGGGCCTTCTGCTCAGGAGATGACTCGTCGTAACACTTGGGACAGGAGACGCCCAGCTGGAATTTTTCCGATGCCTTTTCTTCGTCGCTGATGGGGCGACGGCAGGCATGGCACTGGTCAAATTCGCCCGGGTTGAGATCATGGTCGATGGTGACTCTTTCGTCGAAGACAAAACATTCGCCTTCCCACAGGGAGTCTTCCTTGGGCATCTCTTCCAGATATTTGAGGATGCCGCCTTTCAGGTGGTAGACCTCTTCAAAGCCCTGCTCTTTCAGGTAAGCAGTGGATTTTTCACAACGAATCCCGCCGGTGCAGAACATGGCCACTTTCTTGTGTTTGGCCGGGTCCAGAGTTCCTTTCACATAGTCAGGAAACTCACGAAACGTGCGGGTTTCCGGATTGATGGCGCCTTTGAAGGTGCCCACTTCCACTTCGTAATCATTACGGGTATCGATCAGGAGGGTTTCCGGATCACTGATCACCGCATTCCATTCTTCCGGGCTCAGGTAGGTGCCTACGGTGCGGTTGGGATCGATCCCTTCCACGCCCATGGTGACGATTTCCTTCTTGAGTTTGACCTTGGTACGCAGGAAGGGATGCTCGTCGTGGAAGGATTCTTTGTGCTCCAGATCCGCCAGACGCGGATCCTCGCGGAGCCAGCCAAGCACGGTATCAATGCCGGGCCGTGGCCCGGAGATGGTGCCATTGATGCCTTCGCTGGCCAGCAACAGCGTGCCGCGCACATCCTGCGCCAGCATCAGTGCCAGCAGCGGCTCACGCAACTGCTCGCAATCATCCAGACGGACAAACTTGTACAGGGCAGCAACGACAATGCTGTCCGACCTTTCCACTTTATGCTGACTCACGCCTTGAACTCCGGATATGGACTCTTGAAATGATTAAAACACGTCTCTGCCGAGGCTTTTCTCCTCGCTCCAGAAGGCGTGGGATTGAAGGCATGCTGGTTGCATGTTGAGAGGCCACAACACTCTGGAGCGGGGAGAAAAACCCGGCCCGAAGGGTTATGCCTGGAATGCCGCTCAGCGGTGTTGCGGGTCTTGCCAGGGACAACCAGCCCTGCCTGCAACCCGCGCCTTGCTGAACGGCATTCCAGGCGATAACAGAGACGCGTTTTAATCACTTCAAGAGTCCCGCTTGCTGCCGCCAAGACAGTCAGGGGATTCACTGACTGCTCCGCCTTTGGCCTGCCATTCCGCCACGGTATAGGTGTGCAGCGCCAGTGCATGTACGGGCCCCGCCAGCTCGTCGGCCAGCACCTTGTAGAGCATCTGGTGGCGACGCACCGGCAGCATGCCGTCAAAGACATCACTCACCAGCACCAGCTTGAAGTGGGTTTCCGAATTGGGCGGCACACTGTGCTTGTGGCTTTCGTTTTCCAGGGCCAAATGTGCCACAGGGACGGCCTCGGAAACCTTGCGCTCGATCAATGTTGCTACGCTCATGGCACTCACCACCCGGACATTTCGCAGATCAGAATCAGTATAGCGCGGCGCTGGAGCCGCGCGGGGGCGGTATTCTACGCGTTTTGGAGGAGACTGAGAAATGTCCGGCGATCAGACGCTATCGCTCACTGCGGGACTGGAATGATCGGCTCCCAGAGGGCCTCGGCCGCCTCATCCAGCAAACCGGCCATCTCCTCGCCCGGACCGAACTGACGCACCTGCCGTCCGGCGGACCAGCCCTGCCAGCCCGGATCATCACCGTGAGCAAACGCCCCCCAGGCATCCTGCACCTTACGGGACAGGGCCCTGGCGGCATCCCCGCCGCCGGTGAAGTACATCCCCGCCGGGGTATCGGTGACACCAAAGACGAAGGGCACATCCACCACATGGCAGGCCCCCAGCGGCAAGCCGAAGGGCTCACTCTGCCAGGTAAACTGGAACCCCCAACAGTCCGGGTTGTGGCGACTCTGGGCATCCAGAAGGCGGACCGTGGGCACACGAAACAGGCGATCCGATTCCATGGCCGAAAACACGTCCAGCGAGCTGCGGCCTGGGTCCGGTTTGACCATGCTGCGGTAATAATCGAACGCCCGGGCACCATTGCCCGGCAGGCCCCGCTCAAAGCGACGCTGAATTTCCTGATCGTCCACGTCACGCAGGGACGCCATTTTGACGGTGCCGGCCAGCACGCCGGCGTACTGGAAAAAGTGGTATTCATCCTGGCAGACCCCGGCCAGCAGTCGCTTGTCGGCGGCTGCGCCGGCGGCAATGGCCTCAATCGGTAGCTGCGGCAACAAATCACCATCCACCATGGGCAGAAAATTCATCGCGAATTGTGGCGTTGTCGCGCGCAGCCCCCGGTCTACCAGCACTTTCACTGCCTGATTCTGGGCCTTGATCCAGTCTTTATCGGTGCAGTCGCTCAGCCTCTGTGCGGCACTGCCCTCGCCGGGCAGTGCCGCCACAAAGGCATCGGTAACCTTGCGTACCTGTTCCGGCGCCAGAACAAAATCTGCCGCGCCGGACTGCACAATGGCAGCGTGAAACAGTGATGACGCACGCGGGCATGCCAATAGCGCACAGACACTGAAGCCGCCGGCGGATTCTCCGAATACGGTGACCCGATCGGCATCACCGGCAAAACCGCTGATGTTTTCCTGCACCCATTCCAGCGCCGACAGCTGATCGCGCAGCCCCAGATTGGTGTCCGCCTGCAGCTCCGGCGCCACCGCCGTCAAATCCGCAAAGCCCATGGCTCCCAGTCGATAGGCGGCATTCACCACCACCACCTGCTGACTACGGGCCAGTTCCGCACCGTTGTACAGTGGCTGGGAGATCGAACCAGCGAGATAGGCGCCGCCATGGAACCAGACCATCACCGGAAAGGGGCCCTCCCCTTCGGGCACCCAGATATTCAGGTACAGGCAGTCTTCGCTGGACTCGTGGACCCCCATCAACGGGTTCTTCATCTGCAGGGAGGGTTGGGGATATTGATCCGCCGCCACCGCATTATCAGCGTCCGGCAACGCCCGCGGCGCCTTGAAACGATGCTCACCCAGCGGCGGTAAGGCAAATGGGATGCCTCTGTATTCGGTGACACCGTTACCGGTAAGCCCTTGATAGTGGCCCTGACGAATCACTGCTGACATGGATGGATCCTTTTCTGATTTCTGTCCGACAGCCTTGTCATCCCGGACGCGTTTGATTTGCCGGAAATGGTTCTGCAGAAACCACGATGGCGGCCACGGCAAAGGCTGGATGTAGACCTTAGCAAATTACCTACTGATGAGTAGGCCAAACCCACTGTTTAATTGTTAGACAACATTAACAACACTGTCAGAATCCTGACTTACACTTGTACACGCCCTCGCAGCCACCGCCAGAGGGCTTTGCTAATCCATTTTTTCTACGGAGGGAAGCCCCCTATGAGCAACGCTACGATCGAGCAACTCAACGAACGCTATGAACAAGTTACCACCGAAGCCAAAGCGGCTCTGGAAAAACTGAACACCGCCGTACGCGGTGCTTACACCCGTCTGGAAGAAAACGGCAATGAGCTGTTCCAGACCCTGGTGAAAACTGGCGAGAAACGTCAGAAAGCTGTGGCCAAACCACAGAAGAAAACCACCGCCAAGAAGCAGCCGTCCCAGTTGGACGAAGTACGCGGCAAGGTTGCTTCCGCTCTGGGTCTGCCCACCCGCGATGAAGTGGAAGCTCTGAACAAGAAGTTGGCCACCCTGAACCGTAAGGTCAACAAGCTGGCCAAAGAAGCGAAGTAATCGCTTTTTGCTAGCCTCAGGGGCGGTATCACCGCCCCTGCTCTCTCCCCTTTGTCTCACCTGAACCGTTGACTTCGCCGCGCGCCTCTCGTTATCTAGTAGCCTCTGCAGATAACAAAAACGACGCGAGCCAAGATGTCCGCCAGCCTGTCTTCTTCACTGAAATTACGTACCGTCGCCCCGTTCTGGCTTGAATTCCTGCTGGATGCCGCCCTGCGTGCCGGTGTCGATCTGAGTGGTGCCCTGGTGGATCTGGGTATCAGCAACGACGATCTGGAAAATCCTCAGTCGCGCATTGCCATGACGGTTGAGAACAAGCTACTCAGGCAGGCCATGCAGGAAAGTGGCGATCCGCTTTTCGGTCTGCACATGGGCGAAGGCATCCGCCCGCGCTTCATGGGCGAGCTGGGCTATGCCAGCATGTCCAGCGCCACCCTCGGTGATGCCATCGAGCTGATGATCCCCTTCACCAAGGTCACCAGTGAATGCGCCCAATTACGCTTCGAGTGGCGCGACAAACACCTGTGGCTTATCTGGGAAAGCGACCTGGAAGACCTGGCCACTTACCCGGCTCGCATCGATGCCAACTTCGCTGGCGCTATCGTTTATGGCCGCTGGTTGATCGGAAAGGAAATGTCGCCGACCCGGGTGCTGTTTCGCCACCCGCCGCAGGGCGATGAACAGGAATACCAGCGAATCTTCCGCTGTGAGGTAGCCTTCGAGCAACCGCAGAATGCCATCGTCCTCGATGCCAGTCTGCTGGATCTGCCGCTGCGCGATGCGGATCCGGAAATGCACAAGGTGGCGCGTTCTCGCATGCAGCGGGCGGTGACGCAGTACCATGCCCGCGACAATCTGCTGGAACAGGTGCGCCTGGAGATTCAGAAACGCCTGCAGCAGGGTGTCCCGCAACTGGAGCCTATCGCCGACCAATTGGGCATCAAGCCCTGGACCCTGCGCCGCCAGTTGCGGGCAGAGAACACGGATTTTTCCAGCCTGCTGGAAGATGAACGCCGACGTCTGGCCTGTGACTGGTTATTGCACAGCGACCGCTCGGTAAACCAGATCGCCCTGGATTTGGGCTATTCGGAACAAAGCGCCTTCAATCGGGCCTTCAAGCGCTGGTTCGGCGTCACCCCGGTGCACTACCGGGAACAGCAAGGCAGTGGTTTATCCCCCGACGATTGATGCGCCGCGCCAGCGGCGCTTGCATTGCCCCAGGGTAAGTCCCCGGGCAAAGCCTTCCACCAGGGTCGCCCCGAGATTGCCCTGCAGCATGCGCGTAGACAGCGGCATTAACGGGTAGAACAGCCGCGCCAGCTGCTCCACCGTCGCCACCTCTTCCCGCCAACCCGCCAGCCACTGGGGATAGCTCGCCAGTTGCCCGGCTAGAATCGCCTGGGCAGCCAGCTGTCCACTGAGAACTGCCCCATAGATCCCCTCCCCCAGCAGCACTTCGGTACAACCGGCCGCATCACCGGCAAACAGGATTCTCCCCTGACACAAGCGGGCCCGAGGCAGCCAGGTGCCCAGCGGGTAGCCCTGTACTCCCGAGGGACGGGCGCCCAGCTGTTGCTGACTGTAGCGGTCGAGCTGCTCACGGCCCGGCGAGGCAATACCCTGACGCCACACGTAAAGCCCTACGTTGACATGATCCCCCTTTGGAAACAGCCAGCCGTAGCCACCTTTAATTGCCGCAAAATCCAGTGTCATGCCTGGATACCGGGAGAGCTTATCCCGAGGCACACACCCCTCGATGGCCACGGCGCCGGCATAACGGCGCTCCCCCAACAGCTTGCGTATCGGGCTGTGGGCGCCATCGGCAGCAATCAGTGCGCTAGCCTGAAAGCGCTCGCCCTCGCGGGTGGTCAGGGTGACGGAGAGCCCATCCTGGCTCAGGGACTGAATTCCTCGCGTTTCGACAAAGCTGGCTCCCTGCTGCCGGGCCTGTTGGCGGCAGAGCGCATCCAGTTCGGCGCGTTCCGTCATCACACAGAAGGGGCTGGCAGCTTGCAGAGCCTGACTATCAGCAGGAAAGCGTCCTACCCATAGCGTGGACACCACTTCACGCACCACCGGGGCGATGGAAAACCGGTAGCGATTCAGGGTCTTCGCCGTCACCCCACCTGCACAGGGCTTGCCCTGCCCGGCAGGCCGTGACAGCACCAGCACTCGCCGCCCCGCCGCCGCCAGATCCCAGGCAGCAGCACAGCCGGCCTGAGCGGCGCCGACCACAATCACATCCCAATTCGTCATTCATTGCCTCGTGTCAAATCAGCCACCATGGGATAGGGAGCCTCTGAACAACTCCTTGCGTGCTCAGCGTGACCTGAAGGGTGCAGCTGTTGTGTTTTGTCGCGACGGGCAGGGTGGTTACTTTCCTAGTGACCAAACGCAGCAGATGGGCCCTTCAGGCCGCGCCCTCCGGGTCTTCCAGGCCGGCCCGCACTCGTTGTTGCA
>NZ_JBNPEC010000210.1:0-10023 GCF_051117345.1 Alcanivorax sp. | reverse complement strand
CACTGCGGGTTTGCTTGCTCCTCCAGGATGGCGCTACCCACCACCTCCAGAAACAGATCGAACTGATAGCCAAAACGCCAGCTGTCCCGGTCCAGTGACTCTAGGGAATGCCAATCCAGCACCTTTACCTCGGCCAGCGCCGAGGTCGGTACTGGTCGCGGCTCTGGCGACAACACCTGATCGGGATAGCAGCGGTAGAGATGGAAGCCGTTCTTCATCACTGCCAGCCGCCGCCCCACCGTCACCGCCAACCCGGTTTCCTCACTGGTCGCGCGATGCGCCGTACACTGGGCCAGCTCATCCGCTTCACGGGTACCGCCAGGCACCCCCAACTTGCCGCCCCAGCGATGGCTGATCAGCAGAACCTTGTCGTCATGCAGAATCACACAGCCCGCATTGGCACGACGGTCATCTTCCTGACCAGACACCCGAGGGCAATCGGCAAAGGCCGCGCCGGGCAGCAGCAAGCAAAGCAGGCAGAGCATTCGCTTCATGTTTTTCCCCATGGGCCGGTGATGGGACGCAATAGTTAACAGTGAAGGGTGAACAGTTAACAGCGGCGCGGGCAACGCTTTCTGCCCCCAACGCAAGAGGCCGCGGCCCATAATGTGGCGCGGCCTCAAAGGCTGGAGCAACCCATAAACTCAATCGCGAACTATTAACTATTCACTGTTCACTATTAACTTATAAGCGGCAAGCGGTGCTCTCGCGTCGCCGCCACCACCTCGTCCGGAACCAGGATTTCCGTCGCCAGCGGCAGATGGTCAGAGAGCAGGCAGTCTTCCAGCACGCGGGTGTGGCGACATTGCAGCGCCGGGGAAAGGAGAATGTGGTCGATATGCCGGTCCGGAGCCCAGCTCGGGTAAGTGTTGAGGCTGTCTGCCTCCACGGTCCGCAGTCCCAAGCTTGCCAATGGCGATGCCTCCAGATGCTCCAGACGGCAATTGAAGTCGCCCATCATTACCACATACTTGTAGCCTTCAAGTAACCGGGTCAGGTAGGCCAGTTGGGTATTGCGTACCTTTTCGCCCAGGGCGAGATGGGCCACCACCACCACCAGCGGCTGGATGGGATGGCCATACTTGATGATGATGGCACCACGCCCGGGCAGGCCGGGTAGCCGGTGATCCTTCACTTCAAAGGGCTGGTGACGGCTGAGAAAGCCATTACTGAACTGGCCGAGGCGGCCAAGATTGCGGTTGAGTTGCTGGTGCCAGAAGGCAAAATCGCCCAGCGATGCCAGGTGGACCAGCTGGTTCATGTTGCGTGAGCGCAGGCTGCCGCCATCCACCTCCTGCAGACCAACCACATCGAAGTGGCTCAGCACCTCGGCGATCTGCTCGATGGTTTCCACGCTGCGTGGGTGCGCCACCAGGTGTTTCCAGCTACCGGTGATGTAATCGCCAAACTTCTGGCTGCCAATACCCGCCTGGATATTGAAACTGAGCAGCTTGATGCTCGTGTCCGGGAGGAGGATTTCACGGGTCTGACGGGTGCGCCGCACCCCTTCCCGAGCGAAGGAAAAGCCCGCAGGGCGGGCTTTCCAATCACGATAGGCAGTGCGTGCACGGTCCAGCAGCATGGATTAACCGCCAGTCTTTTCCTTGTTGGCCAGATACTCGATGACCTCGAACAGCTCGTCGGTGGTCTTCAGGTTCTCGCGCAACACCAGGTACTTGCCATTGACCACAAAGTTGGGCACGCCCGGAATCTTGTATTCCTTGGTCAGCGCCTCTGCCTGACGGACCTTGGTGGACACACCGAAGGAGCTGTACAGGCGGTTGAACTTGTCAGGGTCCACGCCGTATTTGCGGAAAAAGTTGGCCAGCGCCGGCTCATTGAACAGCGGCTCACGGTGCTTGTGAATGGCATCAAACAGGGGGGCATGGATTTCCTCTGTCAGACCCAGGGTTTCTTCCACATAGTAAGCGCGGGCCAGGGGCTCGGCGTTACGCAGGAACAGCACCGGCGTACGTACGTAGTCGATGAAGTCCGGCTTGGATTCCAGCCACGCATCGATCGCTGGCTCCAGGGAGTAACAATGGGGGCAGGCATAGGAGAAGAACTCCCGCACTTCCACCTTGCTGGGGTCACTCACATTGCCGGGCACATCAAGAATCTTGTAATGGGTATCCACAGCAAAACGGGCATGTTCTTCGGCCGCAACCGCAGCGGTTGCCAGACCCAGACTCATCAGCAAAGCCGTCACAAAGCGAAGCATCGGTTCCTCTCCTTATTGTTGGTCTCCGTACGGTAGGACCGCCGGAATCATTATTTTCTCCCGCGGCCAGGCAAAAAACCCGTCAGCGCACGGAGGACCATTTATCTTTTCATGATAACAACGAAAAAGGCAGCCCGCAGGCTGCCTTTTCTACAAACCGTAACCAATCAGCTCTATTTGGACAAACCAGTGATATAACTGGCTACCGCCTTGATCTGAGAGTCGCTCATCTTGGCAGCAACGGTCTGCATCATGCTGGCAGGATCATTGGTACGCTTGACCACATTATCCCCCAGGTCATTACGGCCAGCGGCACGGAAAGCCTTCAGCTGCTCTTCCACATACTGGGCGTTCTGGCCAGCCAGCTGCGGGTATTTGGCGCCATCGATGCCCTGGCCCGCCGGGCCGTGACAACCGGAGCAGGCCGGCAGGCCATTGGCCATATCACCGCCGCGGTACAGCTTGGCGCCCTGTTCGACCCAGTCCGGGTCGGCTTGACCGGCTTGTGCTTCCTGGGACGCGTAATAGGCACCCAGATCCGCCATATCCTGCTCGCTCAGGTTTGCGGCCTGGCCAGCCATAATGGCATTTTCACGTTCACCGGACTTGTAATCCTGAAGCTGTTTGACCAGGTAGGCTTCACCCTGACCCGCCAGTTTCGGGTAGTTACCAGCAATCGGCTTGCTACCACCAGGGCCGTGGCAAGCCGCACAGGGCGCGGCTTTTGCTTCACCGGCCTCAGCATCACCTGCTGCCAGAGTCGGGTTGGCTACTACGGCAGCCGCCATCAGCACGAACAGTTTGAAAAACTTCATGGCCTATCCTTTCGTACAGCGTCTTATTTGCTTTTGGACATGTACTCAATCAGAGCACGGTATTCGTCGTCGCTACAGTCGTTACACATGCCTTTAGGCGGCATGGCGTTGTACCCTTCCTTCACGTGCTTCACCAGGGTATCCATACCTTTGGCCAACAGCGGCTTCCAGGCGGCTTCATCGTGAGCCTTGGGGGCACCGGCGGCGCCGGAAGTATGGCAGAAGGTGCAGCTACTGTTATAGCGCTCTTCCACGGTGGCGGCGCTGGCCGCTCCTGCCATCATGATCAATGCAATGCCTGCTACCAAACCCTTCATATCCTACCTCTGCTATGCTGGCGTCAACCGCTGGCGAAGTGTGGATTTGCCTTTCCCGTCAAACCCTTGTAGAACGTCGACCGCCCTGGCAACCGCCAGGAGGGTCAGGCGGACGGGATTATATACCAGTCTGGCACGCGCCGTCATATTCCATGTGAAGGGTAAGGTTATGCCACAACATCCCGCTGAGATCCTGCTCCATCAGGCCAGTTTCCTGCAAAGCGCCCAGCGCCTGGACCAGTGCCCGCCTGACGAGGGCCGGGAAGTGGCCTTTGCCGGCCGCTCCAACGCCGGCAAATCCAGCGCCATCAACCGCCTCACCGGCCAGAGATCCCTGGCGCGGACGTCCAAAACCCCGGGGCGCACCCAGCTGATCAACTTCTTTTCCCTGGACGACGAGCGACGGCTGGTGGACCTGCCCGGCTACGGCTATGCCAAAGTCGCCAAAAGCAAACGCAACGAGTGGCAGGAACATCTGGACCACTATCTGACCGAACGCCAGGTGCTGGTGGGGCTGGTATTGATGATGGACATCCGCCATCCGCTCAAGGATTTCGATCTGATGATGCTGGAATGGGCCGCCCAGGCCAACATGCCCATCCATATCCTGATGACCAAGGCCGACAAGCTGAAGTTCGGTGCCGCCAAATCCACCCTGCTGAAGGTGCAAAGCCAGCTCAAGGGGCACCCCGCTCCCCTGTCGCTGCAATTATTCTCCGCCACCAACGGTACCGGGTGTGATGACGCCTGGGAAAAACTGGGGGAATGGTTGGAGATAGCAGCGCCTGATCCGAAGTGACGCGTTTCGAAGGTCAAAACCGGTTTCGAAATCTGCCTCTGTGGCAGCCGGCCCACTGACCTCCGGGGCCTCTGGACAATGTTCAATGGCTTGCAGGCAAACGGTGATCACGAAGCACTGGGGATTCTGAAAGGTTTTCGCAACTCGGTACTCGTACCTCGCCACTTTCTTCCAGACAAAAAAATCCCCGGCAGCAATTCTTGGGGGAAGGGAACGACTTGCTGCCGGGGAGGCTTGCCACCCCGGTCTCTTTGGGGGAAGAGGACCGGGGTAAAACACGACGGACCGGTGAGGGTACTGGGGGATCGGGGGTTCCAGCCCGTCGCACTTATAGAGACTGCCGTTTTTTGAAAAAAGTTCCAGCCCTTCATCTCTTTTTTTGCCCGACTGTCGATGTGCGTCACAAAACTGGCGCTAAAGGGCACTCCAGTCCCACCACGGTGCGCCACGAACACCGGGGAGAACGCAGAAAAAACATCCTATCTCACTGATCAAAAAGCAGTAATTATCACACGGGGAAATCTGGCACAACGATTGCTTGATATTGGATGAGAGCCAGCAAGCTGAGATAAAAACGCGAAGATTTTGCAGTTTGCTGAGGCCTGCCAGCACAAACGGCAGGCAAAAAAAATCCCTGGCAGCAATCTTGGGGGAAGGGAACGACTGTGCTGCCAGGGAGGCTTGCCGCCCCAACCTCTGGGGAGAGATTGGGGAGTCCAAAATGCTACGGATCAGCGAGGGTACTGGGGGATCGGGGGGTGCCAATCCGTAGCTATTGATTAGGACCGCCGCTTTTTTCGGAAAGTTCCAGGCGGTTTTATCTTTTACAGATTTTACAAGAAACGCAGCGACTAGCTGCTAGCCACGAGCTTCTACGCGGTTACAGGCAAGCGCCACACCTCCAACCTATTCGCCGCGCTTCACGCCAACTCAAAGCACCCCGAAACGCAGACACCGCCTCAGTGGGCGCTCAAAACTAGCAGCTAGAAGCTCTTAGCTCATACCTGCCTTATTGCTTCCAGGGCTCCCCACGCGTGCCCTTCATCCGTTTCAGATCCCGGTGCATGGCGGCCTTGGCCAGCATGTGGGCAGATACGGGGGCCGTGATGAACAAAAACAGGGTGATCAGCACCTCATGGAGTTGCAGCCCGCGCTCCTGCCAGGAAAAGAACAGCAGGGAGGCAATGATAGTGCCGCCCACCCCCAGCGTGGTCGCCTTGGTAGGACCGTGCAGGCGGGTGTAGAAGTCCGGCAAGCGCGCCAGGCCGATGGACCCGATAAGCGCAAAAATGCCGCCCACCACCACAAAAATTGCCACCAACCATTCGATCAACATATCCATAAAGTGCTCCGCTCGCCTCCGGCGTTCATTCAATGATGTCGCCGCGGGTAATGTATTTGGCCACCGCCACGGTGCTGACAAAACCGATCAGGGCAATCAGCATGGCGGCTTCAAAATAGAGCTTGCTGTCCACCTGGATGCCGTACACCACGATCAGGGCAATGCTGTTGATATACATGGTATCCAGCGCCAGCACCCGATCCGGCAGGGAGGGACCGATCACCAACCGATACAGGTTCAACACCCAGGCCACCGTCAGCAGGCCAAAGGTCAACGAGATAGCACTCTCTAGCATTCGAAAATCTCCTTGATCGGCCGTTCGTAGCGTTCCTTGATCTCCGCCACCAGCGCCTGCGGATCTTCCACATGCAGGGCATGCACCAGCAGCCGGGTACGGTCCTCGCTGACATCGGCGGACACGGTGCCCGGGGTCAACGACACGGTGCTGGTGAGCACGGTAATGGCAAAACGGTCGCGCAGGTCCAGTGGCACTTCCACAAACCCGGGCTGCAGATCCTTCACCGGCCCCAGCACCTTGAGGGCCACCGCCAGGTTGGCCAGCAGAATATCCTTGGCCACTCGCAGCACGAAGCGCAGCAGCCCCATGCGATCACGCACCAGCGGCACCTGTGGCCAGAAGGGACGGGTACCCAACGGCAACACCACCGCCAAAATCAGACCCAGCAACGCATGGCCCACACTGAAGCCGTTCAGTAGCAGCCAGGTCAGCCACAACGCCAGGGTCAGACTGGGATAAGGCAGCAATCGTTTCATGACGCACCTCCCAGCACCGCCCGGATATATATCGTCTGGTCCGCCAGCTGATCCGCCACACCGGCGCACAGCTGCAACAGCGGCTCTGCCGCTACGGCCAGCAACGGGCTAGCCAGCAACAAGGCCAGCATGGGAAGGACCCGCCGCTTGCCGAGTTTCTTGTCAACAACCTCTCCGTGCACCCGCCAGAACAGGGTGGAACCGGCCCGGCTCAGGCCCACCAGGCCAGCCAGTCCCGCCAGCAACAGCAACGCCCAGTAAATCGCACTGGGCACGGCCTGCAGCAAGGCCACCTTGCCAACAAACCCGGACAGCGGCGGCAGCCCGACCACCGCCACGGCAGCGGCAAAAAAGGCCGCACCCAGCCAGTTGCCATAAGCCAGCGGCGGGCCGGATTCCAGCCGGTCTTCACTGTCACCGCGGGAGCGACGCAGCAGATCGCAGAGCAGAAACAGGGCCGCGCAGATCAGGGTGGAATGGATCAGGTAATAGAGCGCAGGACCGACAGTCTCCGGGTCGCCCAGACTCAGCGCCGCCACCAGGGTGCCCACGGACATGACCACCAGATAGGCCACCAGCCCCCCCAGCCGTTTCGCCGCCAGAGCACCGATAGCTGCCAGCGCCAGGGTCACCAGCGCCAGCCACCAGAGCAGGTCGGACCCCAATCCCGCCAGCGGCCCGTCACTGAAGGCCAGCGCCTGCATACGCAGGATCGCGTAGATGCCCACCTTGGTCATGATGGCAAACAGCGCCGCCACCGGCGCCGTGGCATTGGCATAAGCCGCTGGCAGCCAGAAATACAGGGGGAACAGCGCCGCCTTCAGGCCAAACACCACCCACAGCAGCAGCACCGCCACGGTCAGAAGGATCTGGTCGCTGCCCTCCAACGCCTGTGCCTTGACCGCGAAATCGGCCATGTTGAGGGTGCCGGTGGTGCCGTAGATCAACCCCAGGGCGATCAGGAACAGGGCCGAACCCGCCAGGTTCAGCACCACATAATGCAGGCCGGCTTTGACCCGCTCCGGGCCACGGCCATGCAGCGCCAGGCCGTAGGAGGCGATCAACAGCACTTCGAAAAACACGAACAGGTTGAACAGATCACCGGTAAGGAACGCCCCGTTGATGCCCATCAACTGAAACTGGAACAGGGAATGGAAGTTGGGCCCCCGGCGATCATCACCGGCGCAGCCATACAACAGCGCCGGCAACGCCAGCACGGCGGTCAGCAGCAACATCAGGGCACTGAGCTGGTCCAGCACCAGCACGATGCCGAACGGCGCCTGCCAGTTGCCCAGCTGGTAAACACCCACGTCACCCTGGGCCGCCTGCTGCCACAGCACCAGCGCCACCGGTATCAGGGCGACACAGGAGAGCAGACCAGTCACCCGCCGCAGCCGTTGCCGCTCGCGGACCTCCAGTAACAACAGCAACCCGGCCAGTGCCGGAATCAGAATAGGCGCAATAATCCAGTGCGTCATGAACGTTGCTCCCCGTCCTGACCATCCACATGGTCACTGTATTGCTCCCCCTGGCTGCGCAGGGCCAGCACCACCAGGAAGGCGGTCATGGCGAAACCGATGACGATGGCGGTGAGCACCAGCGCCTGGGTGAGCGGGTCGGTGGGGTCGGCACTGGCGCCCACTACCGCCACCTGGTTGATCTTCAGGCCGCCCATGGAAAACAGGAACACATTCACCCCATAACCCAGCAGGGTCAGCCCCAGCACCACCGAAAAGGTGCGCGCACGCAGGCACAGGTATACGCCGGTGGCCACCAGCACGCCGATAATCAGCGCCACTAACAATTCCATCAGGTGGTCTCCTTCTTGTCATCCAGCAGCGACAGCTTGCCCAGGTTGGCGAGTATCAGCAGGGTGGCGCCCACCACGGTGAGGAACACGCCGGTATCAAACAGCATTGCACTGGCCAGCTCGAAGTCGCCGATCAGTGGCAGGTGCACATGGGTAAAGGTGCTGGTCAGGAAAGGCGCATCGAAGGCCCAACTGGCCACCCCGGTGAGGCCGGCCAGCAACACACCCAGCGCCACCAGCGGGTGGTAATCACCGGGGATGCGGTTGTGCACCCAGGTCACCCCGGAGGCCACATACTGCAGCAGCAGCGCCACCGAGGTAATCAGCCCCGCCACAAAGCCACCGCCGGGCAGATTGTGGCCGCGCAGGAAGATATACACCGCGATCATCAGCGCCAGCGGCAACAGCGGCCGCGACAGCGTCACCAGCACCAGCGGATGAGCGTCGTGGGCCCAGGGCCGGCCGAAGGGGTCGTACTTGGCGGACGCCAGTTTCAGGTCACTGAGCAGGGCATAAATACCCAGAGCCGCAATACCCAGCACAGTAATTTCGCCAAAGGTATCAAAGCCACGGAAGTCCACCAGGATCACATTCACCACATTGGTGCCGCCACCACCGGGAACACTGTTCTCCAGGAAGAACGGGCTGATGGTGGCGGTGTCGGTGGTCATCACCAGCAGGGCGACCACGGCCACGCCGGTGCCGATCAGCACCGCCAGCACCGCATCACGGCTCACCCGCAGGGGGTTGGAATCGGCCTTGGCCCGCGCCGGCAAAAAGTACATGGCCAGCATCAACAGCAGCACGCTGACCACTTCAACAGAAAGCTGGGTCAGAGCCAGATCCGGCGCTGAAAAGCGTACGAAGATCAGCGACACGATCAGCCCCACCACGCTCAGGCAGATAATCGCCATCATCCGCTGGCGATGCAGCACCGTGGTCAGCAAGGCGGCAGCAATCAGCATCAGTGCACAGAGCACCGATACCCCATCCACTGGCAGCATGGCGCGCTCGCCGGTGAAGCTGGCCAGGTTGGGCAGCTGCCATACCAGCACCGCCGCCACCAACGCCAGCACCCACGCCAGATACCCCTGCAGTGACCCGGTCTGCAATCGCCGGGTAACGCCAGCGGCCAGTCGCACCACGGCCTGAATACGGCCTTCGAACACCCGCTTGGCATCAATTTCCGGCAAACGCGCATACCAGGCAAACAGCCGACGACGGCAGGCGTACACTGCGATACCGCCGACCAGGGCGATAACACTCATCAACAGCGGAATATTGAGCCCGTGCCACACCGCCAGGTGATACTCGGGCAGCGTACCGCCCAGGGTGGCAGTGGCCGCCACCGCCAGCAGCGCGGCCACGGTAATCGCCGGGAACACCCCTACCGCCACACACAAGGCTACCAATATCTCCACCGGAATCTTCATGTAACGGGGCGGTTCCTGGGGCGGGAACTTGGGCAAATTCACCGGCTCGCCATTGAAGAACACATCGTGGATAAAGCGTGCCGAGTAGGCCACCGAGAACACCCCGCCCAGTGTGGCCCCCAGCGGCAACAGCCAGCTGAACGCCCCGAGCTGATCGGACTGCAGGGTTTCGGTAAAGAACATTTCCTTGGACAGGAAACCGTTCAGCAACGGCACCCCGGCCATGGCTGCGGACGCCACCATGGCCAGCACCGCCGTGTAGGGCATGTACTTCCACAGGCCGTTGATACGGCGCATGTCACGGGTGCCGGTCTGCTGATCGATGATGCCGGCAGCCATGAACAGGCCCGCCTTGAAGGTGGCGTGATTGATAATATGGAACACCCCGGCCACCGCCGCCAGCGGCGAATTAAGACCGAACAGCAGGGTGATCAACCCCAGGTGACTGAAGGTGGAAAACGCCAGCAACCCTTTCAGAGAATGCTGGAACAGGGCCCATATTTCCCCCCCCA
>NZ_JBNPEC010000261.1:0-10074 GCF_051117345.1 Alcanivorax sp. | reverse complement strand
AACTCGACGCCGCCAATGCACTCCTCGCCGCCGAGCATTCCCACCACCAGGAACATCCGCCGCGCCGGCACCCCGAACCGGGCACTCAGCGAGCCCAGCAGCAGGCCGGTAAACATCAGGCCTGTGCCGATAAGAAGAAAGAGGTTCAGAGAGTCCAAGCCGAATCCATGCTAAGAGGCATCAAGGTTCTATAGTAGACTAGCTTACACGCAACGTGCTGCATGCTGCATGACAGAGGTTTTCATCTTTAGCCGTAGGCGTGAGACGAGCGGCGACCCATGACATCTACAACGCCGCTGTAGGAGTTCCTCTTGAGGGACGAATCCGAGCTTGGGCGAGGAGGCAGGCCATGCGGCTGCACCATAATTCTGGTGACGCCTGGTATTTCTGATCGCCCCCGGATCAAATCCGGGGCAGGCTCTGTGGTCAATTTCCACGCTGACGCGTGGTTCGTCCCTCAAGAGGAACTCCTACGGTGGCCTTGTGATAGATCGCGCCGCCAGCGACGCTCCTGCGGCAAGGTGGGTCGCGCGATGCTTGCAGCGTGAAGCATTGCCATTATACTAGCGCGCCTTTCTGGCTATATTTTGAACAGCAGACCCCTGCAAGGTAAGTGTGAGATGGATTTTTCCCAGCGATTTGGCGTGATAGTGATCGGCGGCGGCCATGCCGGCACCGAGGCGGCACTGGCATCCGCGCGTATGGGCGTCTCCACCCTGTTGCTGACTCACAATATCGAAACCCTGGGCCAGATGAGCTGCAACCCGGCCATCGGCGGCATTGGCAAGAGCCACCTGGTGCGGGAAATCGATGCCCTGGGCGGCGCCATGGCGCGCGCCACCGATCAAGGGGGCATCCAGTTCCGCGTGCTCAACGCCCGCAAGGGCCCGGCAGTGCGGGCCACCCGTGCCCAGGCGGATCGAGTCCGTTACAAGGCTGCCATCCGCGCCACCCTGGAAAACCAGCCCAACCTGACCCTGTTCCAGCAGGCCGTGGACGACCTGATCGTGGACAATGGCCGCTGTGTGGGGGTGGTCACCAATATGGGGCTGCGTTTTGTGGCCGACGCGGTGGTGCTCACCGCCGGCACCTTCCTGGGCGGCGTCATTCATATCGGCCTGGATAACCACCAGGGTGGCCGCGCTGGCGATCAGCCCTCCAATGCCCTGGCCCGCCGTCTGCGCGAGCTGCCGTTCCGGGTGGATCGTCTGAAAACCGGCACTCCGCCGCGCATCGACGGCAAGACCGTGGACTTTTCCGTGATGCAGGAGCAGTGGGGCGACAGCCCGCTGCCGGTAATGAGCTACCTGGGCAAGGTGGAAGAGCACCCGCAGCAGGTGTGCTGCTACATCACCCACACCAATGCCCAGACCCACGACATCATCCGCAGCGGTTTTGACCGCAGCCCCATGTTCACCGGGGTTATCGACGGGGTCGGGCCGCGCTATTGCCCGTCCATCGAGGACAAGGTAAACCGCTACCCGGACAAGGACAGCCACCAGATCTTTGTGGAGCCGGAAGGGCTGGATACCCACGAGCTTTATCCCAACGGCATTTCCACCAGCCTGCCGTTCGACGTGCAGCTACAGGCGGTGCGCTCCATCCGTGGTTTCGAGAATGCCCATATCACCCGGCCGGGCTACGCCATCGAATACGACTATTTCAATCCCCAGGATCTCAAGCACAGCCTGGAGACCAAGCACATGCCGGGCCTGTTCTTCGCCGGCCAGATCAATGGCACCACCGGCTACGAAGAAGCCGGTGCCCAGGGGTTGCTGGCGGGCCTGAACGCGGCGCTGTTGAGCCAGGACAAAGACGCCTGGACGCCCCGTCGCGACGAGGCCTACATCGGCGTGCTGGTGGATGATCTGATCACCATGGGCACCCAGGAGCCCTACCGCATGTTCACCAGCCGCGCCGAATACCGCTTGCTGCTGCGTGAGGACAATGCCGACCTGCGCCTCACCGAAAAGGGCCGTGAACTGGGCCTGGTGGACGATGAGCGCTGGGCTGCCTTCAATGCCAAGCGCGAGGGCATGGTCAAAGAAGAGCAGCGTCTGAAAAGCACCTGGGTGCAGCCGAAAACGCCCCAGGCCGAGGCGGTGAATACCCTGATCGAGAAGCCGTTGACCCACGAATACAGCCTGCTGGATTTGCTCAAGCGCCCGGAGCTGAGCTACGCCACCCTGGCGGACGCGGTGGCGCTGGACGACCGTCCGGACGCGGCGGTGATCGAGCAGATGGAAATCCTCGCCAAGTATGCCGGCTACATCGACCGTCAGAACGACGAGATCGCCAAGCTGCGGGCGGCGGAAACCACCCGGCTGCCGGAAGACTTCGATTATGGTCAGGTGAAAGGTCTGTCCAACGAGGTGAAGCAGAAGCTGGGGGATATCCGCCCCGAGACCCTGGGTCAGGCGGGCCGGATTCCCGGGGTGACCCCGGCGGCTATTTCCCTGCTGATGATCTATCTGAAGAAACATCAGCATCAGCAGAAGGCGGCCCAGCAGGCATGAGCCTTTCTACAACGTTATCCGACACCTTGGCCCGGGGCGTAGACGCCCTGGGCCTGTCCCTCAGTGATGACCAGCAGCGCCAGTTGCTGGCGTACGTGGACCTGCTGGTGAAGTGGAACCAGGCCTACAATCTCACCGCCATTCGCGATCCGGCGGAGATGGTCACTCGCCATCTGCTCGATTCCCTGGCGGTGCTGCCTTACGTGGCCGACACCGACACCCTGGACGTGGGCACCGGTGCCGGCATTCCGGGGATTATTCTGGCGGTGTCGCGGCCGGATCAGGCCTTTGCCCTGCTGGATTCCAACGGCAAGAAAACCCGCTTCGTACGCCAGGCCCGCCGTGAGCTGGGGCTGGATAACGTGGAGGTTGTGCACGCCCGCGTGGAACAGTACGGTAAGAGCCCATCACAGATAATTTGCCGTGCCTTTGCCTCCTTGTCGGACATGCTGGCACTCATGGCGCCGATAATTACCGATAATACCCGGGTACTGGCCATGAAAGCGGCCAGCACAGAGCGGGAATTGGCGACCATGCCGCCGCACTGGCAAGGCAACCACCATAGTCTGAACATTCCCGGGCTCGATGAGCCCAGGACACTGGTGGTGGTACAACAGCGCAGCGATTGAAGGCCACCGGCGTGGCCTCCATAAGGAGACAGCAGTGACCACCGTATTTGCCGTAGCGAACCAGAAAGGCGGCGTGGGGAAGACCACCAGCAGTGTGAACCTGGCGGCGTCGCTGGCAGCCACCCGCAAGAAAGTGTTGCTGGTGGATATCGACCCCCAGGGCAATGCCACCACCGGCTCCGGGGTAGACAAGTTCGAAACGGATTACACCATCTACGATGTGCTCTGCGATGACGTGCCCATCGAGCAGGCGGTGACCGGTACGCCGGAAGAGTCCGGCTTTGCCCTGATCGCCGCCAACGGCGATCTGACCGCCGCCGAAGTCCAGATGCTGGACCTGAAATCCAAGGAATTCCGCCTGCGTAATGCGCTGGCGCGGATCCGTGACGACTACGATTACATCCTCATCGATTGCCCGCCGTCCCTGAACATGCTCACCGTGAATGCGTTGACGGCGGCGGATTCGGTGATCGTGCCGATCCAGTGCGAGTACTACGCCCTGGAAGGTCTGACCGCGCTGATGAATACCATCGAAAAGATCCGCTCGGTCCTCAATCCCAAGCTGCACATCGGCGGCCTGCTGCGCACCATGTACGACCCGCGCAACAGCCTGTCCAACGATGTGTCCAACCAGTTGATCAGCCACTTCGGCGACAAGGTGTATCGCACCATCATTCCGCGTAACGTGCGGCTGGCGGAAGCGCCCAGCCACGGCGCGCCGGTGATCACCTACGATCCGAAATCCCGCGGTGCGGTCAGCTATCTGGCATTGGCCGGTGAGATCCTGCGTCGTGAGCAGGCGCTCAAGGCCCAGCCTGCAGCAGCTTCATAAGGAACGAAACATCATGGCGGCAAAGCGTAAACGCGGTCTCAGCAAGGGCCTGGATGCCCTGCTCAGCAGCAGCGAATCCTACCAGCAGCACCAGGACGAAGTACGAATCCAGCAGCAGGAGGAAGATCGGGTCAGCGGTGTGGAGTATCCCCCCCGTGACGGCGAGCTGCGCCACCTGCCGGTGGACTGCATGGAACGCGGTCGTTACCAGCCGCGCCGTGACATGTCCCCGGATGCTCTGGAAGAGCTGGCCGAGTCCATCCGCGCTCAGGGGGTCATGCAGCCCATCGTGGTGCGTCCCCTCGGCGAAAAGCGCTACGAGATCATTGCCGGTGAACGCCGCTGGCGTGCCGCCAAGATGGCCGAGCTGGACACCATTCCGGCGGTAATCCGCGAGGTGCCCGACGAAGCCGCCATCGCCATGGCGCTGATCGAGAACATCCAGCGGGAAAACCTCAACCCCATGGAAGAGGCTATTGCCCTGGGCCGCCTGAAGGAAGAATTCGGCCTTACCCACCAGCAGGTGGCCGACGCGGTGGGCAAATCCCGCGCCATGGTCACCAACCTGCTGCGCCTGATGAGCCTGGAATCCGACGTCAAAAAGCTCCTCGAGCACGGCGACCTGGAAATGGGCCATGCCCGCGCGCTGCTGGCGCTGACCGGCAACAAACAGGTGGAAGCGGCCCGCACCGTGGTGGCCAAAGGGCTGTCCGTGCGCCAGACCGAAGAGCTGGTCCGTGATTTCGAAAAAGCAAAACCCGCCAAACCGGCACCGCCCAAGGAAGACCCCAACGTGAAAGCTCTGATCGGCGACTTGTCCGATCGTCTGGGGGCACCGGTGCAGATCCAGCAGGGCCAGGGCAACAAGGGCAAGCTGGTGATCAGTTATAACAGCCTGGATGAACTGGACGGCATCCTGGCGCACATCAAGTAACACGTCCGGCGTAGGATCCATGGAGGGTGTAGTGGGGCGGTTTCTTTACCGGGCCGAGGCCGACGGTAAACCGGTTTCCGGTATTCAGGATGCGCACAGCGCCGCAGAGGCGCTGACCTTGCTCAAGGAGCAGGGTCTGCAGTCCGTGCGTCTGCAGAACGATGCCATGAGCGCCGCCATGCCCCTGGATACCGGCGGCCTGGCGGATCGGGACTACGCCGCACTACGCCACTACTTCCAGGCCCGTCACGGGCTGCGCCCCTTTCTGTTGATGCTGCTCAAGCAAACCTGGCTGCTCTGGCTGTTGGCCGTGCCCGGGGCGGCGCTGCTTTGGCTGGCCGGCTATCGACTCTGGGCCGGTCTGTTGTTGCTGGTGCCCCTGCTGGCGGCAGCCATCGCCCTGTGGAAATACCGCGACGCCCGGGATTTTGATGCCATGTTGTCCGCTATCGCCTTGGGCCACTGGCAAAAAGCTACCTCCCTGGGTGACCGCCTGAGTCGCCGTATCCGTGATGAATCCGTGGCCATGGAATTAACGGTGCATCGCGCCTGTGTGCAGGCGAGGGTCGGGGATACCGACGAAGCCCTCGCCACCCTCGCTCCCTGGCAACCGGTCATGGATATGCTGATGCCGGGCATGTATGCCGCGCAGCAGGCGCGGGTCTACCTGGCGGCCCGTGAGCATGAGGCCCAGCTATGCTGCCATCGCGAGGCCGTGGCGGCCTCGCAGCAAGATCCCAGTCAGACCCTGGACTATGCCCTCATGGAAGCCCGCTACGGGTCCGCGGCCCGGGCCCATTGCCTGCTGCTGGAGGTGGACCCGGCGCTGCTGCCGGAATATGGCGATGCCTTTGTGCCCTGGGTGGAAGGCATTGTGGCATTACGCCAGGGGCGCAATGAGCAAGCGGCTTCACACCTGCGCGAGGCCCTTGACCGGCTGGAAGCGCTGGCCGGCAATCCGGCGGTGTGGTGCACGCTGGCCATGGTCGCCGGAGATGCCGCTCGCGTCCTGCTGCGGCTTGGGCAGACCGATGAGGCGACAGCCATGGTGGAAGCCATCTGGCCGGTGCTGGCGGTTCATGGGGACCGGGATCAGCTTGCCGCGTTGGCGCCGATTTTGCCCGCCAATCCATAGCGTATGGTGTTTGCGGATGGGTAAACAAAAAAATTTCAATGTTTACGCGTTTTCATGAATCAGGTTCATAATGGGCGTGGCCCCGGTCTCACCACTTTTACCGTCCGCAATTGGTCTTACATTGACTAACAATCCGCCCTGCACGGTTGCCAGTAGCGTGCCAACTCCATATACTTCGCCGCGCTAAAGATCAGGGGTGCCATGACCTTGCGCCTGGTGCGGCATCGACTTGCATCGGCCCAGAGGCTTTACGGTGACCAGCAACGAATTTCAGCCCAGCAGAACCTTGTTCTGGGGCTTAATGCGCGCCCAGCTTGTAACGCTGGTGCTATTCGCGCTGCTGGTAACCACCCTGGCCGGTACATTGGCCGGTCTGGTAGCGGCCTGGGGAGGCACTATCAGCCTGATCGCATACGCCTGGGGCGGCTTTCAGTTATGGATGCACCCTGGCAACCGCGCACCGAAACGCATGGCGACTGCGGCGATTCGGGCAGAGATGGGCAAGATCGCAATTATGTTGTTGCTGTTTTGGCTTACCTTCTCCAAGGTCCCTGAAGCGCGGGAAATGAAAATCGCAATGGTTCTGCTGCTGGGTTTCATGCTGACCCAGATTGTGGGCTGGGTTCAGGTGGCACGCCTGGACGGGCAAACGGCAGCAGAACAAGACAGTCAAGACGACTGAGACGGTAGGCATCGGCTCTCTAACAGAGGTTTGACATGGCAGCGAACTCCGCCGGCGAGTATATCAAGCACCACCTGGGTAATCTGACCTATGGCAAACTGCCCGAAGGGTATGTCCGTGAATGCCATGGTCATGCGGAGACGCTGACCGAGACTACCTGGACCTTCGCCTGTAACGGTAACGAAGCCAAAGATATGGGCTTTGCCGCCTTTCACGTGGACTCTCTGGTGTGGTCTGGTGGCCTGGGCATTATCATGTGCCTGCTTTTCTGGCTGGGCGCTCGCAAGGCCACTGCCGGCATTCCTTCCGGCTTCCTTAATTTTGTTGAAATCATTATCGAGTTTATTGATACCCAGGTTCGCGACTCTTTCCATGGCAAGAGCAAGCTGATCGCCCCGTTGTCGCTGGTGATCTTCTGCTGGGTGTTCATGATGAACCTGATGGATTTGGTCCCTGTGGACTTTATCCCGAAGACATTTGAGTGGGTAATGGTGAGCTTCTTCGGCTGGAGCGCTCATGAAGCCTACTTCAAGATTGTACCGACCACCGATCCGAACATTACTCTTGCCATGTCGTTTAGCGTAATGTTCCTGATCATCTTCCTCACCATCAAAACCAAAGGTGTGGGCGGATTTATCGGTACTCTGGCGCTACATCCTTTCGAATCCGGCAACCCGGTGGTCAAAGCACTTCTGATCCCGGTGAACCTGCTGCTGGAAACCATTGCTCTGCTGGCGAAGCCGGTATCTCTGGGCCTGCGACTGTTCGGTAACATGTACGCGGGTGAGTTTGTGTTTATTCTGCTGGCAGCCATGATGGGCACCTGGCAGTTCGTAGGTGCCTGGCCCTGGGCGGTATTCCATATTCTGGTAATCACCCTGCAGGCATTTATCTTCATGGTTCTGACCATCGTGTATCTGAGCATGGCGGTCGAAGAGCACTAAGTTTTTTTAAACCGGTTTTTAATTAAACCAACCAAGCACTTAACGGGAGTGTAAAGATGGAAGGCATTCAATTTCTTGCTGCTGCTATCGTAGCTGGCCTGGCGGCCATCGGCGCAGGTCTGGGCTTCGGCATGATGGGTGGTCGTTTCCTCGAGTCTGTGGCTCGTCAGCCTGAACTGGCTCCGATGCTGCAAACTCGCATGTTCATCATCGCCGGTCTGCTGGATGCTGTGCCGATTATCTGTATCGCCATCGCGTTCCTGCTGATTTTCCAGTAAATCGCGCTTTACTTTTTAAGCCCCGATTTTGGGAAATCTAAGCAACGCGGATTGAGGTGTTGGCATGAATATTAATGCGACACTAATTGGCCAGGCCATTTGGTTTGCCCTGTTTGTGTTCTTCTGCATGAAGTTCGTTTGGCCTCCGATTTCTCGGGCGCTCGAGGAACGAAAGCAGAAGATTGCCGAGGGCCTGAGTGCCGCGGATCGGGCAGAGCGTGATCTGGAACTGGCGCAGGAAAAGGCGACCGCCAATCTCAAAGAAGCGAAAGAGAAGGCGGCCGAAATTATTGATCAGGCCAATCGCCGGGCTAATCAGATTGTGGAAGAGGCTAAAGATGCCGCGCGCACCGAAGGTGAGCGTCTGGTAGCCAAAGCCCACTCTGAGATTGACCAAGAGGTTAATCAGGCTCGTGAGCAACTGCGCAAAGAAGTGTCGGCCCTGGCGCTGAGCGGTGCCGAGAAGGTACTGGCTGGCGAAGTAAACCAGGACGCGCACAAGCAGATGCTTGAGCAGCTGGCGGCTGAACTCTGAGACTACGGGTAACCCATGGCTGAACTGACCACCATCGCACGCCCCTACGCCAAGGCCGCCTTTGTTTTTGCAAAGGAACAAGGCGACCTGGGTAAGTGGGAAAAGATGCTGGGCTTGGCAGCGGCAGTGGCAGGTGATGCCACCATGCGTGCCTACCTTGACCAGCCGGAACTGGATGACGCTGCCAAGGTTTCTGCTTTTGCAGAAGTCTGTGGCGATGAACTTGACGAAAGTGGCTGCAACTTTGTTGCCCAGCTGGCGCAAAACAAGCGCCTGCCGCTTTTGCCGATCATCCTGCAACTGTTCCACGAGCTTCTGGCCCAGGAGCAGCGGTTCACCGATGTGGAGTTGATCTCCGCATTCGATCTGGACGACGCTGCAACCGAGAAGCTGGTAACAGCGCTGAAGAAACGCCTTGGCACTGACGTGAATGTCACCACGTCCGTGGACCAATCTTTGATTGGAGGCGTGCTGGTGCGAGCCGGCGATACCGTAATTGATGGCAGTGTGCGCGGCCGACTGAATCGTCTGGCAGAGCAACTGAACTCTTGAGTTTGAGGGATTAGAGATGCAGCAACTCAACCCGTCCGAAATCAGCGAGATTATCAAATCGCGCATCGCGAAACTTGATACCTCCACCGAAGCACGCAACGAGGGTACGGTGGTATCCGTATCCGATGGTATCGTGCGTATTCATGGTCTGGCCGACGTGATGTTCGGCGAGATGATCGAGTTTGAGGGCGGCATCTTCGGCATGGCCCTTAACCTGGAGCAAGACTCTGTGGGTGCCGTGGTCCTGGGTGATTACCTGGGTCTGGCCGAAGGTCAGAAGGTACGTTGTACCGGCCGCATCCTGGAAGTCCCGACTGGCCCCGAACTGCTGGGTCGTGTGGTGGACTCCCTGGGTAACCCGATCGACGGCAAAGGCCCGATCGATGCCAAGCAGACCGACGCAGTTGAAAAGGTAGCGCCTGGCGTTATCTGGCGTCGTGAGGTTAACGAGCCTGTCCAGACCGGTTACAAGTCCATTGATGCCATGGTGCCGATCGGCCGTGGTCAGCGTGAGCTGATCATTGGTGACCGTCAGATTGGTAAGACCGCGGTAGCGGTTGATGCGATCATCAACCAGAAAGACTCCGGCATTAAGTGTGTCTACGTTGCCATCGGCCAGAAGCAGTCCACCATTGCTAACGTGGTGCGCAAGCTGGAAGAGCACGGCGCGATGGACAACACCATCATCGTTGCGGCCTCCGCTTCCGATCCCGCTTCCATGCAGTTCCTGGCACCGTTTGCCGGTTGCACCATGGGCGAGTACTTCCGTGATCGCGGCGAAGATGCACTGATTGTTTATGATGATCTGACCAAGCAAGCCTGGGCATATCGTCAGATTTCCCTGCTGCTGCGTCGTCCTCCGGGTCGTGAAGCTTATCCTGGTGACGTGTTCTACCTGCACTCCCGTCTGCTGGAACGCGCCGCTAAGGTAAACGAAGATTACGTTGAGCAGTTCACCAACGGTGAAGTGAAAGGCAAAACCGGTTCTCTGACCGCACTGCCGATCATCGAAACCCAGGGTGGTGACGTTTCCGCTT
>NZ_JBNPEC010000220.1:0-10112 GCF_051117345.1 Alcanivorax sp. | reverse complement strand
CACCTTTTTCTCCGAGTGCGGGCCATCCACGTTGCTGAATGCCAGGCTCACCACGCGCTGGGTATCGGCAAACAATTTGTTTTCCATGGTGGTGTCGGCATTGAGCTGACTGGCACCATTCAGGGTGTCCAGCAGGGTGAAGAAGCTGGTCTGGGCCAGCTCGTAGTCGCCCAGTTTGTAATGGCTCCAGCCGTGCTTGTAGAGCGCCTGGCTGTAGAATTCATTATTGGCGCCGCGACGGATGACATCCGCGTACGCTTTTTCCGCATAGTCATAATCACCATCCGAGAACAGCATTTCACCCCGGCGGAACTGGGATTCCAGTGCCCATTCGCTGTTCGGGTACTGTTCTACCAAGGCGTCCAGGCTGGCGCGGGCCTGTTCCAGGTTGCCATCCATGGCATAAGCCTTGGACAACAGGTAGTAAGCTTCGGCGCGTTGGTCCGGGTCGTTGGTGCTGTTAAGCAGTTCCTGATACAGGGAGATGGCAGTGTTGTAATCCACGTCCTTATCGGCCAGGGATGGCGCCATGGTGCCGGCGAGATCCAGAAGAGCCAGTTTGCGTTCGGTATCCGGGGTGGTGTTCACCTGCTCCATGGCGTTGTCGTAGACGAGCTTGTCCACTTTTTGTTCCAGACGCTCGTTATCGGCGTCTTCTATACCCATTTCCTGCTCGGTGGCAGAGGACAAGGCCAGATCCGCCATGCGACGGAGCGTTTTGGCTCGACGTTCCGGGTCGTCGAACAGCTCGGCGGCCTGCCGGTAGCTGTTCAATGCGTCCTGGGTGCTGGCACTTTCCAGTTGCTGTTCTTCGATGATGATGTCGGTGCCTTCCAGATCCGCCAGGGTCGTTCCCCCGAAGCGGGCCTGTTGCTCCAGAGTGCCGTTCTGCGGTGCAGACGCACAGCCGCCAAGAGCAATGATTGCGGCTGCCAGCCCATGCAGGCGAAATCGGTTCACGATCCTTTCCTCTGTTTGCTGCCGTCGGATGCCGAAGAGTCCTGCAGGCGGGCAACGGCCAGATGGGCCTCGGCCAACTGGTCTGCCAGTTTCTGCTGGTTGGCCAGTAAAAGCGCAAGGGCATCGGCCTGCATGCTCTTTTCCAGAGCCTCAAGGGTGTCTTCGGTAAGACGTTTTATTTTGTCAATTCGCTGGGTCTGCTCGGCCAGTCTCTGGCCCAGGTCGTCCCGGGTGCGCAGGGTGGCATCACGGATCTGCTGTTGTACGGCAGCAATTCGTTCGCCCAGAACACTGCTTTCTTCTCGTAATTGGGTAGCAGCTTGCTCCTGTTTTTGCCGTTGTTCTATCGACTGGTGAGCAATATCCCACAACAACAGGCCGCGCACTTTACGTAACCGAAGGGCATTGGCATGGCTGGAGTCGGGCAAGGTGCCGAACTGGCGTGCCATGGCATCCACTTTCTTCCACATGATGGCCTGTTCGGCGCTGGCCACATCTTGCGGTTTACTCATGTCGACAAAATTGGGAATCGCCGCGGAGACCCTGTCACTGGCCATGGCCAGTTGTTCCTGCCGGCTCATGTGGCGGGTCATTTCGCCGCGAACATGGGGCAGGTTGCGGCTCAGGCTGTGCTGCTGGATTTGATAGGTTTCCTCAAGTGCAGGCAGTGACTGTTGCCATTTGTTCACCATGCTTTTGATCTGATGAATTTGCCGGTAGTGCTCGAAACGTTGGGCAAAGGCGTTGCTGGAAAACAGCTTGTAGAGATAAGAGAGTTCGTTGCCCCGGGCCAGATCGCCACTGTTGGCTGGCAGTAGCCCAGCCTGGTTGCCGTCTTCCGGTAACAGAGCTTCCGACCAACCGGGTTTGGCGATGTTGTCGATGGCCTGCTGGATGTCTTTCAGTGCTTGACGGTATTCCGAGGCGGCATACTGGTAACCGGCCAGGGCCTGGGGCAGCCCGCCGAGCTCTTCGTAGGCACGGGGGGCGAGCATGAGCGCTTCCTGCACAGAGGGGTGGCTGCTGTTGCGGCGGACCGCCTCCAGCCACAGGGGCAGGGCGCGTTTTATATCGCCGGCCCGGTAATTGGCCAGTCCCAGGGCGAGTAATGCATCTTCGGAGAAGGGGCCGTCACTGCGGACCTGACGCAGGTCTGCACGGGCACTTTGTAGTTTACCTTCTCTCAACTCGGTCAGTCCCGAGGCCAGGGCAGCCCGATCGCGCAGGGCGAGAGCCTGGTCAGAACTGCCACCGGCTCCCAGCAGGGATTTGAGCAGGGCAACCCCCTGTTCACGGTGACCGCCGCGAATTAATGCCACGCCCATGTTGTAAGTGGCGTAGCGGCCTTCATCCGTGCTCAGGGGGACTGAGTGCAGATAATCCAGGGCGCCAGCGAAATCTTCCTCGGCCATGAAGATATTGGCCAGCATAAGACGTCGGCGGGCGTCGTCTGCCGGGTCCAAGCCTTCCACGTTGTCGCCGTCAAGAATCATGGCGGCTTCCGCCAGATTGCCTTCACGATAGTGCAGCGCAGCCTTATGCAGCCAGGTCTGGGCCCGGGTGCGGCTGAGAATGTCCTTTTCCAGCAGGCGGTTGAAGATGATCTCTGCCTTGCCCGGCAGGCCATAGGTCACATAGAGATCGCCAAGCAACAGCTCTGCGTAATCCGTATCCTCGTTGAATAGCGCCAGCTCCTGATTGACCAGCAGCGTATTGATGGCATTGAAGTTGGCGTGACGATAGTAGTCGAACATGACCTCGCCAAAAGCCAGGTAACGGTGTTCTTCTACGCCAAGAGGTATCGGACCTTCGTTGATGTCATCGAAGAATTCGACTTTTGCCGCCTGGGCGGGGGACAACAGGGTGGCGAGGCACGCCGCGACCAGCCACCGTTTTCGCCGCGCCTGTGTCATTGCTGATTCCACTCGCGGAATTCAAACTTGTGCTGTTGTTTGTTCAGGTCGTCCACCACCTGCATTTCCACCATTTTCTTGCCGGCACCCTTGGTGAAGGTGTAACTGGTGGTTTTCTGATAATCCTTGCCGAGCGGATCATAGCCAGTGATGGTGGCTTCCATGACGTGGCGGCCACTGGCCAGGTTGCCGGTGTAAAGACGCTGGATACCGCCTTTAGTGAGGGCCTCGAATTCCTGATCACTGTAAAAATGGTAACCCACGTGTTCGCCGTCAATGGTCAGATTGACATCGACCAGGCGAATCGGCGTGCCCACATCCACGGAGACGAAGATGCTGGTTTGTGGGCTGGCATAGAGGAGCTCCTGCTCCAGCAGGGTGAGATCCCGGTTCAGGTCCAGGGCTTCGCTTTTCAGCTGGCGGATCTGCTCGGACAGACCATCGTCATCGGCGGCGCTGGCGACGGTACACAGGCCGACAAGGAAGGCGCTGCACAGGGGCAAGAGTGCTTTCATGGGATGGCGATCGCTTTGTGTTGTTGTTATTGGCCGGTAACCCGGCTGGCGTAGTGCCTAGTTGTAATCAGAAGAATGCCTTAAATCAAGGGGAACAGTCAGTCATTATTGGCCGTGAGAGCCGATTTTGGTGGCTTCTATAGTCAAGGAGTTTCACTTTTTTGATATGAAATTACCAGTACTGCTGCAGCAAGCCCTGAATGAGGCTGGCCTGGAAGGTGATTGGACCCTGACTCCGGTGGCAGGCGGCGACACCGCCCGTAGCGGGGTGCTTGAAGACAGAGAACGTCGTTATTTCGTCAAACAACATCGCAATCCTCTGCTGTTGGAAGCGGAAGCGCGGGGCCTGGAGGCGCTGGCAGTAAGCCTGAGCGTTCCCCGGGTGGTGCATTGTTACTCCGCCAGTGAAGGCGGGGTGCTGATTCTGGAGTACCTGCCTATTGCTTCCCTGAGCGGCAGCAGTCAGTGGATGGCCGCCGGAGCGGCGCTGGCTCGCCTGCACCGGGTTGAAGGGCCTGCCCGGTACGGCAGTCACCCGGATAACTTTATTGGCGCCAGCCCGCAGAGCAACGCGGACCACAATGACTGGGTTGCCTTTTTTGCCAACGAAAGGCTGACGCCGCAATTGCAAAGGGCTCGGCAGCGGGGGCTACCGGTATTGGCGGCGGAGCGGACCGGGCAGGTCATCGAACAGCTGGACCGCTGGCTGCCTTCCCGGCCGCCCTCTGCCCGGGTTCACGGTGATCTGTGGCAGGGCAATCTGGGACAGGTGAACGGGGAGCCGGTGTTCTATGACCCGGCCTGTTATCATGGCGATCCGCAGGTGGATCTGGCCATGCTCAACCTGTTTGGTGGCGTGCCGGCGGCGTTCTATCAGGGGTATCAGGCCGAGTACCCGGCAACGCTGCGGTATCAGGCCTGGCCAGTGTATGACCTTTATCACTGGCTGAATCACTACACTCTTTTCGGTGGTCAGTATGCCCGGGCAGTGGATGACACTGCCCGCCGTTTGCTGATCACTTGCTGACAGGGAAATCAATGCAGATCATTGCCGATGCCAACATGCCGGGCCTGGAACCCTTTGACGCCATGGGTACCGTGACCCGAGTGGATGGCCGCAGCCTGACCAGGCAACAACTCGGTGAGGCCGAGGTATTGCTGGTGCGCTCGGTAACCCGGGTAGATGCGGATTTGCTGGCGGGATCACGGGTACGATTCGTGGGGTCGGCAACCATTGGCACAGATCATGTGGATCTGGCCTATCTGCAACGGCAGGGCATTCGCTTTGCCCATGCGCCGGGCTGTAATGCCCGGGCCGTTGCGGAGTATGTGCTACAGGCAGTGCTGTTGCTCTGTGAGGCAGGAAACCGTTCCCCGCGTGGGGCAACGGCGGCGGTGGTGGGGCTGGGCAATGTGGGGCTGCAGGTGGCCGACTGGCTTACCGATCTGGGTATGAAAGTGCGCGCCTGTGATCCGCCGCTGGCGGGGCAGGGCTATGCCGGTCCCTACCGGCTGGAGCCCCTGGATGCCATGCTCGATGCGGACTTGATCACCCTGCATGTACCGCTGACAGACAGCGGTGATCATGCCACCCGGCATTTGCTGGATGCGGCCCGGCTGTCACGGCTGTCTGCATCGCAGATGCTGATCAATACCTGCCGGGGGCCGGTGATCGATAACGAGGCCTTGCTGGCGCGGCTCGAGGTAGGCCAGGCTCCGGCCACCATTCTGGATGTCTGGGAAGCCGAGCCCCAGGTACCACCAGCGCTGTTCGAACAGGTCTTGCTGGGATCGCCGCACATTGCCGGCTACAGCGCCGAGGGCAAGCTCAAGGGAACCCAGATGCTCTATCAGGCGTTCTGTGACTGGCTCGGCGTGACGGCACAACCGGCGCCGGTGTCGGCAAGGAATGAAATCATCGATCAGCAGGTGGCAAACGAGGAGGATCTGCTCAGGGTGCTGCAGGTGGCGTACCGGTTATCGGAGGATCATCAGCGGCTCGGTGATAGCCTGCTTTCAGAGGAACCGGGCACAGCCTTCGACCGGTTGCGCAAGGAGTACCCGGTGCGCCACGAGCTTCATGACTGGTGCTACCAGGGTGAGGTCGCTGCCCCCTGGCAACGGATTATGCACCGGCTTTTTGCCCGGGCTTGAGAGGCCGGGGAGGCTGCCAGCTTTTCTCCAGGCGCTGAAATGCTTGCTGGATCATGGCTTCGGTAATGGGAACTTCCCGGCCCTGCTCATCAATAATGGCGCCACCGTGGAAATTCTTGCCGGGTTGCTGGCTGTCGAGATTCATGGCTGCATCCCTGTGTGTATGCATGATTAAGTCGTTTATTTAGGCGCTGGCCTGCGTGGACAGCAATGCCATTTTTGTATCTGGATATGACCGCTTTATGAAAGTCGACCAAACTCTCTGTCTCGGTGTTCTGGTAAACCCTTACGCCGGGCTTGGTGGCAGCGTGGCTCTGAAGGGCAGCGATGGCGAGGAAACCCGTGATGAAGCGCTGCGACGCGGGGCCGAGCCCCAAGCACCGGCTCGCATGACCCGCGCGCTCAAGGCGCTTGCCGATGCGAAAAACCTGACCGTGCTGACCTGGGCCGGCGATATGGGTGAGGCAAGCTGCCGGGAAGCCGGCCTGTCCTGTCAGGTAATCGGTGAATCCACTATGCCTAGTCGTCCACAGGACACCCGTAGGGCAGCGGAGGCACTAAAAGGTGCCGGGGCCGAACTGATCCTGTTTGCCGGCGGTGACGGCACTGCCCGCGACCTGGTGGATGCCCTGGGCCAGGAAACGCCAGTACTGGGCGTTCCCGCCGGCTGCAAGATGCATTCGGCAGTCTATGCCATCAACCCGGAAGCGGCAGGCAGCCTGCTGGCAGAACTGGCTGGCGGAGAACTGGTGGGGCTGGAACTGGCAGAGGTGCGGGATATTGATGAAGAGGCTTTCCGCGAGGGCGTTGTCCGCGCTCGCCATTATGGTGAGCTACAGGTCCCCGCCGAAGCCCGTTACCTGCAACAGGTAAAATGCGGTGGCCGGGAAGTGGAAGATCTGGTGGTCACCGAAGTGGCCGCCTGGATCGCGGACAGCCTGGAAGAGGATACCTATTACCTGATGGGTTCCGGTTCTACGGTGGCAGTGGTCATGGAACAACTGGGCCTGGAGAACACGCTGCTGGGTGTAGATCTGGTCTACAACCAGGAAGTAGTAGGTCGGGATCTGGGAGCAAGGGCGCTGCTGGCGCAGATCGGCGATGCCCCGGCCCGGGCGGTGATTACCGTGATTGGTGGGCAAGGGCATCTGTTCGGCCGTGGTAATCAGCAATTCAGTCCTGAGCTGATTCGGCGGCTGGGCAAGGACAACATCCGGATCCTTGCCACCCGTACCAAACTCAAGACCCTGGAAGGGCGACCGCTGCTGGTGGATACCGGTGACGCGGCGCTCGACCGGGAGTTGTGCGGGCTTTGGCCGGTGGTTACCGGCTATGAGGATCAGGTGTTGTATCGGGTCAGTACAGAAGCAGTTAACAGTGAATAGTTAACAGTGAACAGCGCCGCGAAAGGGGTTGTCATGCTATGAAACGCAAAGAGGCCGCGTCCATGGTTTGGACGCGGCCTCTTGCGTTTCAGGAGCTAAGTGCGCTGATCGCGCACTGTTAACTATTCACTATTAACTGTTAACTATCTTTACCCGTGCCGTTTCTCCTGCAACGCCGCAATACGATCATCCAGCGGCGGGTGGGAGGCGAACAGGGCCTTGAAGCCTTTGGCCAGGCCGGAGTTGATGCCGAAGGCCACCAGGGTATCCGGCATCTGGTTGGGCATCTGGGATTCAGCTTTCAACCGTTGCAAGGCGGAGATCATATCGCGGCGCTCTGCTAGCTGCGCGCCAGCCACATCGGCCCGGTATTCCCGGAAACGGGAGAACCACATGACGATGGCGCTGGCGGCGATGCCGAAGATGATCTCGGCCACGATCACCACAATGTAGTAACCGAAGCCCAGGCCGCCACCACCGTCACGGCGCATGAAGCTGTCCACCACATAGCCGACCACGCGGGCGGCAAAGATCACGAAGGTATTCACCACGCCCTGCACCAGGCTCAGGGTGACCATGTCGCCGTTGGCCACGTGGCCGATCTCATGGGCCAGTACCGCGCGCACTTCTTCCGGGCGGAAGCGGGTCAGCAAGCCTTGGGAAACCGCTACCAGGGCGGCATTCTTGTTCCAGCCGGTGGCAAAGGCGTTGGATTGCTGGGCCGGGAAAATGCCCACTTCCGGCATTTTGATACCCGCCTTGTCAGACAGCTCTTTCACTGTCTGTAACAGCCAGCGCTCTGCCTCGTTGCCAGGCTGCTCGATGACCTTCACCCGCGCAGACCATTTGGCCATGGGCTTGGAAATCAACAGGGAAATCAGCGAGCCGGCAAAGCCGAATACCGCACTGAAGATCAGCAGGCTGGTCAGGTCCAGTCCGGAACCGCTGGCGGCAAAATAGGAATTCACCCCGAGCAGACTCAGGGTAATGCTGGCGACCACAATCACCGCCAGGTTGGTCAGCAGATAAAGCGCAATGCGCATCATCGTCGGTTGTCTCCACGTGTCATCGGAAAGCTTGATTATGGGGGCGAAGGCCGTGAAGGCAAGGTATACTGCGCGGTAAACGTACCCGCCACATGCTCTCCCGGTCCTATGCAATCCTCCGAACTGTCAGACCTGCTTGCCCCTTATCTGGTTCCCCCTACGCAGCCACGCCATCGTCTTTTCCATGGCCGGGGGAAAACCGTACCCGCCCTGGAGTGGTTAACCATCGATTGCTTTGCGCCGGTACTGGTCGCCACGGTGTTCCGGGCCCAGGACGAGGCCATTCTGCAGGCGCTGGAATCCTGCCTGGCAACCGCACTGATGGGCCTGGGTTGTGACACTCTGGTCGTTCAGCATCGCTATGACGGTAAAGCAGAGAATGTGCTGGTGTGCGGCGAGCTGCCGGAGTCGCCCCTGGCGAAAGAGGATGGACTGGTCTACAAGCTGGATTTCCAGCGCGGGCAGAACCTGGGGTTCTTTGCCGATATGGCGCAAGGGCGGCGCTGGATTCGAGAGCGTGCCGAGGGCAAGAAAGTTCTCAACCTGTTCAGCTTTACCTGCAGTTTTTCCGTGGCGGCCCTGGCCGGCGGTGCCGAATCGGTGGTGAATATTGATCTCTCCGACCCGGCGCTCAGATTGGGGCAGCAGAATCATGGGCTCAACGGGTTCGAAGGCGCAAAGGTGCATTACCTGCCGCACAACATTTTCCGCAGCTGGAAAAAACTTCACAGCCTGGGGCGTTACGACATCATCGTGATTGACCCGCCCAGCGCCCAGAAGGGCAGTTTCATGGTGGAAAAGGACTACCCGACGTTGCTGAAGAGGCTGCACAAGCTGCTGGCACCGCAGGCGGAGATTCTTGCCTGTGTGAATGCTCCTTGGCTGGACTATGGGTGGCTGGAAACGTGCCTGGAGGAAAATCTGCCGGGGGCGGAACGGGTAAGGCGTTTACCGGGAGCCCCGGGATTCGACGAAGTCGGGGAGCCGGCCCTGAAGACGGTCCACTATCACTACCGGCGACCGGCAGAACTCGATAGCTGAGCCAGATCGCAGACGCTTGCATTCGCAATAGCCACTGTAGGGTGCGCTGAGCCAAATGCGAACTGCATCATCCCAACGCCAAATCGGTGCGGTTCGCCTTTGGCTCAGTGCACCCGACGCCGTCGGCACAGGATGGGATTAGACGCCGGATTCGGTCACGACATGCTGGTTGTCATCCTGCTTGAGCAGATCGGCAAATTCTTCTGCCTGAACCGGCTCCGGGTGTCGTGACAGCAGATAACGCACTACGGCTGTGGTACGCACGGAATCCTGAGCGCGGATGGCCTGCAGGAACTGTTCGGCAAGCGTCGCCTTTTCGTGTTTTACGGTGGCAGGCAGGCTTGGGTCGGTGTTATCGAAACGCAGCTCACAGATGGCAGTCAGAAGCACAAAGGCCTTGTTGGTCAGTACTGCTTGTTCAATGCCTTCCTGAAAGATGGTGGCGTCATAGCGCAGCAAACCTTCTTCCGCCAGCCACAGCATGGCGCCCAGACAGGCCATGTGACGGCTACTGTGCAGGCCCACATCGTCCACTTCTGTAGGCCCGATAATGTCTTCCACGTAGAGCGCGCCGGGTCGCGGGAAGCTCATATAGGCCTGCATGAGAATGCGGGCAACGTCGTGGCTGAAGTCGTCGATATGCAGATGTGACATGGGCGGCTCTTTACAACAAATGTAGAAACGTCGCTGGCGGCGCGATCATCAACGCCTGGAATCGCGCCGCCAGCGACGCTCCTACGAGTAGAATTCGGGAATGAATCCCTGTTATTTTTTTCGTACCCGATCCAGATAGCGGGCGATGCGGCCGATGGAATCTTCCAGGTCATCCACCCGGGGCAGGAATACCACCCGGAAGTGATCCGGTTCCGGCCAGTTAAAGGCCGTGCCCTGAACGATCAGGACTTTTTCCTCGCGCAGCAGATCCAGTGCAAAGGCTTCATCGTCTTCGAACGGGAATACCTTCGGGTCCAGTTTCGGGAACAGGTACAGCGCGGATTTGGGCTTCACGCAGCTGACCCCGGGGATGGAATCGAGCATTTCCCAGGCCAGGTCCCGCTGGCGGCCCAGCCGGCCGGTGGGCAGTACCAGATCACCAAT
>NZ_JBNPEC010000152.1:0-10558 GCF_051117345.1 Alcanivorax sp. | reverse complement strand
TGATGCCGGCAGCCATGAACAGGCCCGCCTTGAAGGTGGCGTGATTGATAATATGGAACACCCCGGCCACCGCCGCCAGCGGCGAATTAAGACCGAACAGCAGGGTGATCAACCCCAGGTGACTGATGGTGGAAAACGCCAGCAACCCTTTCAGATCATGCTGGAACAGGGCCCATATTGCCCCCCACAGCAGGGTGGCCATACCCGCGGTGGTAACCAGATAGAACCACAGGTCGGTGCCGGCCAGCACCGGATAGAAACGCGCCAGCAAGAAGATGCCCGCCTTCACCATGGTGGCCGAATGCAGGTAGGCACTCACCGGCGTGGGCGCCGCCATGGCGTGGGGCAACCAGAAATGAAACGGGAACTGGGCACTCTTGGTGAACGCCCCCAGCAACACCAGGCAGAGAATCACCGGGTACAGGGCGTGCTGCTGAATCAGGGCGCCGTTCTCCAGCACCGTGCTCAGCGAGAAGCTGCCCACCACATGGCCAATCAACAGCACCCCGGCCAGCAGCGCCAGGCCGCCCATGCCGGTGACCGTCAGCGCCATCCGTGCGCCCTTGCGCGCGGCACTGTCGTATTGCTTGTAGCTGATCAGCAAGAAGGAGCTGAGACTGGTCAGCTCCCAGAAAAACACCAGAAACAGCAGGTTATCGCTGGTCACCACCCCCAGCATGCTGAACATGAACAGCAGCAGCAGGGTGTAGAAGCGGCCACCGTCATCCTTGGCCGGCAGGTAATAATGGGCATACACCACCACCAGCAAACCGATGCCCAGAATCAACACGCAGAACAGCAACGCCAGGCCATCCAGGCGCAGGGCCAGGTTCAATCCCAGAGACGGCAACCAGGCCATGGACCACTGCTGCATCCCCCCTTCCCAGATCGGCAAGGACGCCTGGGCCAACAGAGCCAGGGCGGCCACCACCGGCAGGGCCACCAGCAGAGCGCACCAACGGCGGCCCAGGTGGCGGGTGAACATGGGTAGTAGCGCCGCCAGAAGAGGAAGCAGAACAATTGCAGGCAACATCATGTGCTCTCTTGAATATCCATTCCGGGAACCGCTGAATAAATCCTTGCGGATTCAATGACCCCCTTGTGCCACCATCCAGGCAGCAAAGCCCGGCAAGTATGCCATGCCCCCCTTCCCTTGCAAGAATCCCACGGTGGCGCTTCGGTAACAGCGGACAAGCAAGACAACAGAAAGCCAGCGACCATCAGGGTTAGCGATGTACGGGGCAGACCTTTATCGACCCATGCAAAAAATATATGCATATTTTTTTTGCACCAATCAGCGCTCTTAAATAAGTAGCGACAAGCTGCTTTTTTCGCCCTGAACCGGAACTTTACCTTGCCTGAGTTTTCACATCATGCGTAGGATAATTCTAAGCTAATCATCGTTTTACGGCGGTGTCATCTTCCGCGCAAGCGGGCTACTGATAACGGAGCGCCATGCTGACAGGCATATTGTCTGGATTCTTGCTCGCACCCCTGGCCCCGGCCCTGCATCGGCTTTTCCCCCGTTACAGTGGCTGGCTTCTCGCCCTGCTCCCCGCCGGGCTGACGCTGTATTTTTTCCTGCAATGGCTACCCGTCACCCAGCAAGGCCCCCTGCTTACCCATATCGACTGGGTCCCTGCGCTGGCCATGCCGCTGAGCTTCATGCTCGACGGCCTGTCACTGTTGTTTGCCCTGATGATCTGCGCCATCGGTGCGCTGATCTTCATCTATGCCGGTCGCTACCTGGAAGACCACCGGGACCTGCCCCGGCTGTATGTGCTGTTGTTGTGCTTCATGGCCTCCATGCTCGGCGTGGTGCTCAGCGACAACCTGATCGTGCTATTCGTGTTCTGGGAACTCACCAGTATCACCTCCTATCTGCTGATCGGCTTCAATCACGAAGACGCCAACGCCCGGGCCAAGGCTCTGCAAGGCCTGATTGTCACCGTGGGCGGCGGGCTGGCCTTGATGACCGGCTTTATCCTGCTGGGCCAGATCGGTGGCAGCTATGAGTTGTCGGTACTGATCACCCGGGGCGACACCATCACCGCGCACCCGCTCTACGGGCTGACACTGGTGCTGATCGTGCTCGGCGCCTTTACCAAGAGCGCCCAGTTCCCGTTTCACTTCTGGCTGCCCAACGCCATGGCGGCGCCCACCCCGGTGAGTGCCTACCTGCACTCGGCCACCATGGTGAAAGCCGGCATCTACCTGCTGGCACGGCTGCACCCGGCCATGGGCGGCACAGAATTGTGGCTCCTGCTGCTGGGCGGCGCGGGCGCCATCACCATGGTGCTGGGGGTGTTCCTGGCCCTGCGCGCCACCGGCATCAAGCGCATGCTGGCCTATTCCACCGTGATGGCCCTGGGCACCCTGACCATGCTGATCGGCCTGGGCACCCGCACCGCCCTGCTCGCCGCCATGAGCTACCTGCTGGCCCACTCCCTCTACAAGGGCGCCCTGTTTTTGGTGGCCGGCATCATTGATCACCAGACCGGCCGCAAGGATTTCCTCGACACTGGCGGCTGGGCCCGCTACCTGCCCGTGACCAGCGCCAGCGCCGGCCTGGCTGCCCTGTCCCTGGCCGGGATAATTCCTCTGTTCGGCTTTATCGCCAAGGAACAGTTGCTCAAGGCCGGCCTCGACCATGGCCATGCCCTGGCGCCGCTCTTCAGTGCCGCCATCGTTATCGCCGCCACCCTGGGGGTAGCCGTGGCCGCCGTGATCGGTATTCGCCCCTGGTTCGGCAAGCCCGCGCCGCTCACCCACACCCCCAGCGAAGCGCCGCCGGCCATGCTGCTGGGCCCGGCTCTGCTGGCCGGCCTGGGCCTGCTGCTGGGTCTGATTCCCGGGCTGATTGACCGCAGCCTGCTCAGCGCCGCCGCCAGCGCCAGCCTGGGCGAGACGGTGACGCAACCGCTGGCCCTGTGGCACGGCATCAATACCGCTCTGCTGATCAGCCTCAGCGCGGTGCTGGTGGGGCTGGTGCTGTTCCGCTACTGGCAGGGCTTTCGCCATCACACCCGCTGGGCGGACACCCTGGCCCGGTTCGGCCCGGAGCAGGCCTATCACCGCCTGATGGATGGCCTGGTCGCCCTGTCCAATGGCCAGACCCGGCTGCTGCAAAGCGGCTACCTGCGCTATTACCTGATCAGCACGCTGCTGACCCTGGTGGGGCTGGTCGTCGCCGCCCTGTGGCTGCACCCGGATGCCCTCAAGCTGCGCCCGGACTTCACAGACATTCAGCTCCACGAAGCGGTGATCGCCGCCGTGCTGGTCAGCGCCACCCTGGCGGCGGTGACCCTGCAATCACGGCTGGGGGCGGTGGCCAGCCTGGGCGCGGTAGGCTTTTCCATCGCCCTGCTCTATGTGCTGTTCAGCGCCCCGGACCTGAGCATCACCCAGGTGCTGGTGGAAACCCTCACCGTAATCATGCTGGTTCTGGTGCTGTTCCGCCTGCCCGGCTTCCTGCGCCTGACCCGCACCCGTACCCGCCTGGCGGACGCCCTGGTGGGCATCACCGTGGGCGGCATGGTCACGGTGCTGTTGCTCAGCGTGCTGGGCAGTCGTTACCACGGCAGCATTGCCCACTACTTCATCAGCGAGAGCGTGCCCGCCGGTTACGGCCGCAATATCGTCAACGTGATTCTGGTGGACTTCCGCGCCCTGGATACCCTGGGCGAAATCTTCGTGCTGGCGCTGGCCGCCACCGGGATCTACGCCATGCTCAAACTACGCAGCAAGGGTGACACCACGGAACCGGAGGAAACCCATGATTAAAGCGGCAAGCTGCAAGCCCCAAGCTACAACGCGCTATGTGCTTTCAGGTTCTGATCGTTTGTGCCCGCGCCTTACCGTTAATCGCGGGGAAAGCCTTGCAGAACATGGCGTCCTTCATCGCGTTGCAGCTTGTAGCTTGCAGCTTGCTTCCCGGAGGCCCCATGCAGTCTAGACGCCGCATCCCACCACCGGATCGCAACGCCCTGCGCACCCAGTCACTGATCCTGCGCACCACCGGCTTTTGCCTGCTGCCGCTGCTGTTGCTGTTCGCCCTGTTCCTGCTGCTGCGCGGCCACAACGCCCCCGGCGGCGGCTTTATCGCAGGGCTGGTGGCGTCCGCCGCCATCGCCGTGCACCTGTTTGCCATGAGCGAAGCCGGTGCCCGGCGGGTACTGCGCGTGGACCCCCGTGACCTGTTCGCCTGGGGGCTGATTCTGGCACTGGTGGCGGGGGTGCTTGGCCTGTTCAGCGGCCAGCCGTTTCTCACCGCCCACTGGCTCACCGTGAGCCTGCCGGTGTTCGGCGAGCTGAAACTGGGCTCGCCGCTACTGTTCGATCTGGGGGTGTTTCTGGTGGTGATCGGCACCGCCAGCACCATCATCATCAACCTGGCGGAGCAAGACACATGACCAGCCTGATGGCCCTGGTGGTGGGCGTGCTCTACGCCGCCGCCATCTACATGATGCTGCGCCGCTCCATCGTCAAACTGGTGATCGGGCTGGTGCTGCTCTCCAATGCTGCCAACCTGCTGATCTTCACCGCCGCCGGCCTGCGCCGCGATGCCCCGCCGCTGGTGCCGGACGACGCCCAGATGCCGGTAGGCCTGGTGGCCGACCCACTGGCCCAGGCGCTGATCCTCACCGCCATCGTTATCGGCTTCGGGGTGCTGGCTTTTGCCGTGGTCCTGATCCGCCGCGCCTACGAGGTGGTGGAAGCGGATGACATGCATCAGATGCGGGATACCGACACATGAACCTGCTGGTTATCCTGCCCATTCTGATCCCGCTGGCGGCCGGCGCCCTGTCCCTGCTGGGCCGGCACTCCCAGCGGGTGCAGGCCGCATTGGCCGTGATCGGCAGCGTGGCTCTGGTGGCCAGTGCGGTGGCGCTGTTGCTCGCCACCTGGGAGCACGGCCATATCGTCACCGAACTGGGCCGCTGGCCGGCCCCCTTCGGCATCGTGCTGGTCAGCGATCTGCTCGCCGCCATCATGGTATTGCTCAGCGCCGTCACCGGTGCCGCCACCGCGTTTTATTCCCTGGGCAGCATCAGCATTGCCCATCGCAAGGGCGGCTACTTCCCGCTCATGCACCTGCTGCTGGCCGGGGTCAACGGCGCCTTCCTAACCGGTGATATCTTCAACCTGTATGTGTGGTTCGAGGTGATGTTGGTAGCGTCCTTCTCCCTGCTGATCCTGGGCGGCGAGCGGGCACAGATGGAAGGGGCGATCAAGTACGTGACCCTCAACCTGCTGTCTTCCGCCCTGTTCCTGTCCGCCGTGGGGCTGCTCTATGGTCTGGTGGGCACGTTGAACATGGCCGACATTGCCGTGAAGCTGGGGGAAGTGGATTCCGGCATGACCACGGTGATCGCCATGCTGTTCATGGTGGCCTTCGGCATCAAGGCGGCGGCGTTCCCGTTCTTCTTCTGGCTGCCGGCGTCCTACCACACCCCCCAGGTGGCGGTGTCTGCCCTGTTCGCCGGGTTGCTCACCAAGGTCGGCGTGTATGCCCTGTTCCGGGTGTTCACCCTGATCTTCGGCATGGATGACCCGCTGATCCGCCAGGTGCTGCTGTGGGGGGCCGGGTTGACCATGGTCACCGGGGTGCTGGGTGCCGCCGCCCAGTTCGAATTCCGCCGCATCCTGTCGTTCCATATCGTCAGCCGGATCGGCTACATGATCATGGGGCTGGCACTGGCCTCGGTGAGCGTGCTGGCGCTGGCCGGCGGCATCTTCTACATCATTCACCACATCATCGTGAAGGCGAACCTGTTCTTTGTCAGCGGCCTGGTCTACCGCCTGCGTGGCAGCTATGAACTCAAGCAACTGGGCGGCCTGTACCGGGACAAACCCTGGCTGGGCTTGCTGTTCCTGATCCCGGCCCTGTCCCTGGCCGGCATGCCACCGCTGTCCGGCTTCTTCGGCAAGTTCATCCTCATTCGCGGCGGCGTGGAGGCCGGCGCCTGGGCCCTGGTTGCCGCCGCCCTGGTGGTGGGCCTGCTGACGCTCTACTCCATGACCAAGATCTGGGCAGAGGTGTTCTGGAAGGCCGCCCCGGAAGACACGCCTTCCGCCGCCAGTGGCAGCAACACCCTGCTCTATGCCACCGTGACCGGCCTGGCGCTGATCACCGTGGCCATCGGCCTGGGCGCGCAACCGGTGCTGGTACTGGCCCAGGCCGCCGCCGAGCAGCTACTGGACCCGACCCGCTATATCACCGCCGTGCTCGGGGGGGCGCCATGAGCCCATTAAGCTGGAACCTGATCCTGGCCCTGATCTGGGCTGCCGTCACCAGCAACTTCAGCGGCGCCAATTTACTGGTGGGCTTTGTGCTGGGCTACCTGATCCTCGGCTTCGCCCTGCGCGACGTACCGGACTTCGCCCGCTATCGCAAAAAAGTGCCCCGGCTGTTTCTGCTGCTGGGCCACTTCCTGCGCGACCTGGTGGTATCCAATTTACGGGTGGCCTACGACGTGCTCACCCCCACCCATTACATGCGCCCGGCGGTGGTGGCCGTGCCCCTGCGGGCAAAAACCGACGGCGCCATCACCATCCTGGCCAACATGATTTCCCTGACCCCGGGCACCCTGAGCCTGGACGTCTCCAGCGATCGCAGCGTGCTCTACCTGCACGCGATGTACCTGGACAATGAAGACGATTTGCGTGAACAGATCCGTAAACTGGAAGACCGGGTGCTGGCGTTACTGGAATAGGGAACGCTTCATGTGGCAGGAACACAAAGACGTTTTTTTACCACAGAGGACACAGGGAACACTGAGTCATAACATGAAAAACGATCAACGTTTCTGGCTTTTTATGTGGGAAGCGATGCTTGCATCGCGAATAGCAATGGTTTCGCGATGCACGATGCATGACCCACCCACCTTGAGCACTTGCCAGGAAATAGATTGGTTTTTTCCTCAGTGAACTCTGTGCCCTCTGTGGTGAAACATTGAGGTTGGCAACACGATCAACAACGGAGACCAACATGCTGGAAGGCGCACTCTTTATCAGCTATCTGCTGCTCAGCCTGGCGCTGCTTTGCGCGCTGGTACGGCTGGTACGCGGCCCCACCCTGCCCGACCGGGTGGTGGCGCTGGAGCTGATGGCCTCGCTCACCGTGGCCTTTATCGGCGTCTACGCCCTGAGCAACGACCGCACCGCCTTTTTGGATGTGGCCATGGTACTGGCGCTCACCGCCTTTCTCACCGCCGTAGGCTTTGCCCGTTATCTGGAAAAAGGAGGCCACCGAGGTGATCAATGACCTGCTGGTATCGGTGATGCTGGTCACCGGTACCTTCTTCATGTTCCTGGCCGGTATCGGCGTGCTACGCATGCCCGACCTGCTGATGCGCATGCACGCCACCACCAAGGCCGGCACCCTGGGCACCGGGCTGGTGATGCTGGCCGTGGCCACCCACTTTCTGGATGCCGGCGTCACCGCCCGCACCCTGGCCATCATCCTGTTCATCCTGCTCACCGCCCCGGTGGCCGCCCACGCCATCGGCCGCGCCGCCTACTTCGTCGGCGTGCCCCTGTGGGACAAGATGCTCAAGGACGACCTGAAACACCGCTACGACCCGGACACCCACATCCTCCACAACCCGGACGACGACAAAGACACATGATGATTTACCACAGAGGACACAGAGATCACTGAGGGAAAACCCAATCAACTTGCCAGCATTGTCAGCGCCCGGGATTTTGCTCGCGACAACGATCCATGTAGGAACGTAGCGAAGCGGAGTAACGTCCGCAGGACGGCCCGCAGGGTGAGCGTAGCGAATAACGCCGCTTGAGGCGCGAACCGGAGCCTTAGCAACGGAATCCCCCCAGGCCGATCCGATTGCCCGCGACAACCCTACAGCCCCCCCTATTCCAACTCCGTGTCCTCTGTGCCCTCTGTGGTAAAAAAAGCGTTTCCACCCCAACCACCCCCGCCTGTAGCCCAAGCCCTTTTCCGCTACACTCTCCCCATCATTCCGTCAGCAGAAGTCGAGCCTCATGTCCGCAGCCGAAAAACCCATCATCCTGGTCGATGGTTCCTCCTACCTGTATCGCGCCTTTCACGCCCTGCCGCCACTCACCACCTCCAGCGGCCAGCCCACCGGGGCGGTGCGCGGGGTCGCCTCCATGCTGCGCAAACTGATGAAGGACTACGACCCGGACTACATGGCGGTGATCTTCGACGCCAAGGGCAAGACCTTCCGCGACGAGCTGTTCGAAGAATACAAATCCAACCGCCCACCGATGCCCGATGACCTGCGCGAACAGGTGCAACCCCTGCACGACCTGATCCGCGCCATGGGCCTGCCGCTAATCATTGAGGAAGGCGTGGAAGCCGACGACGTGATTGGCACCTTTGCGCGCATCTTCCACGAGCAGGGCAAGCCCGTGCTGATCTCCACCGGCGACAAGGACATGGCCCAGCTGGTCACCGACAAGGTCACCCTGATCAACACCATGAACAACGCCCTCTACGACATCGACGGCGTGAAGAAGAAATTCGGCGTGGGCCCGGAGCTGATCATCGACTTCCTCGCCCTGATGGGCGACAAGGTGGACAACATCCCCGGCGTCCCCGGCGTGGGTGAAAAAACCGCCCTGGGCCTGATTCAGGGCCTCGGCTCCCTGGAAGACATCTACGCCAACCTGGACAAGGTGGCGGAGCTCAGCTTCCGCGGCGCCAAGACCATGGCCAAGAAGCTGGAAGAGCACAAAGAGATGGCCTTCCTCTCCTACCAGCTGGCCACCATCAAACTGGACTGTGAACTCAGCGAAGACCAGGACGACCTGAAACTGCAAACCCCGGACGCGGAAAAACTGGCCGAGTACTACCGCACCCTGGAATTCAAGGGCTGGCTCAGCGAACTGCTGGGCGGCAAGGACCCGGCCGCCGAAAGCGCCGGCGAACAAGTGGAAATGAAGGCGGACGACAACCCGGCCAGCGGCATCAGCCGCGACGCCTACGACATCGTCTACAGCGAAGCCATGCTGGAAAAATGGCTGACCAAGCTGAAAGACAGCGGCGAATTTGCCTTCGACACCGAAACCACCAGCCTTAACTATATGAACGCCGAACTGGTGGGCTTCGCCGTCGCCGTCAACGACAAGGCCGCCTACATCCCCTTCGGCCACAACTACCCCGGCGCCCCGGACCAGCTCGACAAGCAACTGGTGATGGACAAGTTCAAGCCGCTGCTCGAAGACGACAAGCTCAGAAAGATCGGCCAGAACCTCAAGTACGACATGAGCGTGCTCGCCGAAGACGCCGGCATCACCCTGCGCGGCGTGGCCTACGACACCATGCTGGAATCCTACGTGCTCGATTCCGTGGCCACCCGCCATGACATGGATTCCCTGTCGCTTAAGTACCTGGGCCACAAGACCATCAGCTTCGAGGAAATCGCCGGCAAGGGCGCCAAGCAGCTCACCTTCAACCAGATCGGCCTGCACGAAGCCAGCCCCTACGCCGCCGAAGATGCCGACGTCACCCTGCGCCTGCACCAGACCCTGTGGCCGAAACTGGAACAGGAAGGCCGCCTGACCGAGGTATTCCGCGACATTGAGCTGCCCCTGGTCACCGTACTCAGCCGCATCGAGCGCAACGGCACCTACGTGGACGCCACCCTGCTCAAGCACCAGAGCCAGTTCCTGGCCAAGCGCATGGCGGAGCTGCAGGAAAAAGCGTTTGAAATCGCCGGGCAGGAATTCAACCTGGCCAGCCCCAAACAGCTCGGCGAGATTCTCTACGAGAAGCTGGAAATCCCGGTCATCAAGAAGACCCCCAAGGGGGCGCCTTCCACGGCAGAAGCCGTGTTGCAGGAACTGGCCCTGGAATACCCCCTGCCCCAAGTGATCATGGATTACCGTGGCGTGGCCAAGCTCAAGAACACCTACACCGACAAGCTGCCGGAGCTGATCAACCAGCGCACCGGCCGCGTACACACCTCTTACCACCAGGCGGTGGCCGCCACCGGGCGTTTGTCCTCCAGTGATCCGAACCTGCAGAACATTCCGGTGCGCAGCGAAGAAGGCCGCAAGATCCGTCAGGCTTTCCTCGCCCCCAAAGGGCGCAAGATTGTCGCCTGCGATTACTCCCAGATCGAACTGCGCATCATGGCGCACCTGAGCGGCGACAAGGGCCTCACCGACGCCTTCGAAAAAGGCCTGGATATCCACCGCGCCACCGCCGCGGAAGTGTGGGGCAAGAGCCTGGACGACGTCAGCGACAACGACCGCCGCAACGCCAAGGCCATCAACTTCGGCCTGATCTACGGCATGAGCGCCTTCGGCCTCGCCAAACAACTCGGCCTGCCCCGCAAGGAAGCCCAGGACTACATCGAGCTCTACTTCGAGCGTTACCCGGGTGTAAAGAAATACATGGAAGACACCCGCGCTCTGGCAGCAGAAAAAGGCTACGTGGAAACCCTCTATGGCCGCCGCCTCTACCTGCCGGAAATCCACAGCAGCAACGGCCAACGCCGCCAGGCCGCCGAACGCACCGCCATCAACGCCCCCATGCAGGGCACCGCAGCGGACATCATCAAGAAAG
>NZ_JBNPEC010000154.1:0-10640 GCF_051117345.1 Alcanivorax sp. | reverse complement strand
GGGCAGTTCGCCGGTTTTCTTGGCCAGACCGGCCTCTTCCATGGAAATGCCGTAGCGACGCTGAATTTCTTCGGTCAGCTGCTTGCCACCAAACAGCTGCTCACGAGTATAGACACTGCGCCCCTGATGGAAGACGTTCAACGTGGTCATGGTGGCACCGATATCGAAGACCGCCACGGTCTCCAGCTCCTCGGCATTGGGCAACCCCGGCAGCGCCAGCTGGAAGGCCCGCTCCATGGCATAAGCTTCCACATCAACGGCCTTGGCCTGCAGCCCGCCGATTTCCAGCGCATCAGTTCGCATTTCCACATTTTCTGTGCGCGAGGCCGCCACAAGCACTTCCACGCGCTCGACGTTACCTTCAACAGGCCCCATGACCTGGAAATCCATACGTACTTCATCCAGCGGGAAGGGGATATACTGATCCGCCTCCACTTTCAGCTGGCTTTCCATCTCGTCTTCGCTGAGAGAGGCGTCCATTTCAATCAGCTTGGTGATCACGGCGGAGCCGGACACTGCCACCGCCGCGGCCTTCACCCCGGGACGGGCGCGGCTGACCAGACGGGCGATAGCATCCCCGACGCCCTCCACGTCACTGATGTTTTTTTCGACAACCGCGTTGGCCGGCAGAGGCTCAACCCCATAGCTTTCGACCTTGTAGCGGTTCCCCGATTTCGACAGCTCAAGCAGCTTCACCGCCGTGGAGCTGATGTCGATCCCCAGTAGTGTCTGGGCCTTTTTTCTGAGGAAAGGCAGCACTGTTGTCGTCCCGTCTGGTTATTATTAAAGTGTTTTTTCTTGATAAAGATACACTTACACGTTTTTTATGTCGAATCACTTTAGGTGTAGTAATAGCAGAACAGATATTAGATCACAACAACCTTTCCACCATATAATGACCCACTTCACGGGCCAGCTAGGCCTTTCTACCGATCCCAGCCAGTAGTTGTCGAAAACATGCGCTTACCCTCCTGGACCCGATACCTGCTCCTTCTCCTGATTGCCGGCGCCGGTGGCGGGCTATCCATTCTGGCCGCCAGCTATTTGTATCTGGCCCCGCAACTACCCCCAGCCAGTCAGATCCGCGAGGTGGAATACCAGATTCCCCTGCGCATTTACAGCAATGATATAAAACTTATTGCTGAGTATGGGGAAAAACGCCGACAACCGGTATCCTACGACGAATTGCCGGAAACCTTGGTGCAGGCCGTACTGGCTGCCGAGGATGAGCGCTTCTTCAGACACAACGGCGTTGATCTGAAGGGTCTGGTGCGGGCCGCTGTGGAACTGGCCCGCTACCGGGAAATCCGCTCCGGCGGCTCCACCATCACCATGCAGGTGGCACGCAACTTCTTCCTCAGCCGGGACCAGCGCTTTCTGCGCAAATTCAACGAGATTGTCTTGGCCATCCAGATCGAGCGGGTACTCAGCAAGGAAGAGATTCTCGAGTTGTACCTGAACAAGATCTATCTGGGCCACCGGGCCTACGGGGCCGAAGCCGCCGCCCAGGTCTACTACGGCAAATCCGTGGGGGAACTCAACATCTCCCAGCAAGCCATGATCGCCGGCCTGCCCAAGGCCCCCTCCGCCTACAACCCAATCACCAACCCGGAACGGGCTCGGGTGCGCCGCAACTGGATCCTGTTCCGCATGGAAGAAACCGGTGTTCTCACCCCAGAGGCGCGCAAGGCAGCCCAGGCCGAACCGGTCAGCGCCCGTTTCCATGCGGCCCGGCCCGAGGTAGACGCCGCCTACGTGGGCGAAATGGTCCGCCTGCAGGCTGCCAAACTGGTGGAGCAGGATATTTTTACCGATGGCATTCGCATCATCACCACCATCGACAGCAAGCGCCAGACAGCAGCCGTTCAGGCACTGCGAACCGGCCTGCACAGCTACGATGAGCGCCATGGCTATCGCGGCCCGATAGCGCAGCGGGATGTCAGCGGAGCCCCGGCATTGTCAGCCATAGAGGTGTCTGACAGCGAACAACCGCCGGCAGAACAGAGCGAACTGCCTGCACAGGCAGAAAAAGCGGAAATCGAGAAAACCATTACCGGACTGGACCCGAAAGTCGCCCGCTGGGTAAAAATGATCCGCGACCAGCAACGAATCGGCCCCCTGCAACCGGTCATCGTCACCCGCGTGGGCGAACAGGATGCAGACATCCTGTTCCGCGATGGCAAGCGCGCCCAACTGGCCTGGAATGATATCCGCTGGGCCCGCCCCCAGCTCAACAACAAATATGTCGGAGAAGAGCCCCAGCAAGCCGGCGATGAGCTGACCCGGGGCGACATCATCCGCGTCCGCCCGGTAGGCCCTGAAGATAACCGCCGCTGGCGCCTGGCCCAGTTGCCCGTGGCGCAATCCGCTCTGGTCTCACTGGACCCGGCCACCGGTGCCGTAGTCGCCATGCAGGGCGGCTACAGCTTCTCTGCCTCCAACTTCAACCGGGCCGTGCAAAGTGAGCGCCAGGCCGGCTCCGTATTCAAACCCTTCATCTATACCTCGGCCATGGAGAATGGCTTCACCCCCGCCTCCATCATCAATGACGCCCCCGTGGTGTTCGATGACGACAAACTGGAAACCGCCTGGCGCCCCACCGGTGCCAGTGGCAAGTTCTACGGCCCCACCCGCATGCGCGAGGCCCTGTACCGCTCGCTGAATCTGGTTTCCATTCGCATTCTTCGCCAGATCGGCATCAGCCAGGCCATGGGCACACTGAAACGCTTCGGCCTGCCCGCTGATGGCTTTCAGCGTGATCTGTCCCTGGCACTGGGTAGTGCCAGCGTCACCCCGATGGATATTGCCAACGCCTACAGCGTCTTTGCGAACGGTGGCTACCGGGTGACCCCCTGGGCCATTCAGCGCATCGAGAATGCGGATGGCGACATCCTCTGGCAGGCAGCGGACGTCATTCTTTGCGAGCCCCCTTGCCTCCCCCCCCTCAAACTGGAAGACGACATTTCAGAACTGGCGTCATCACCAGGACAATCGAACCAGGGCGACAAGGACAACGCCGACGAATCGATCACACCAATACAGCCAGAGCCGGTCATGGCACCCCGGGTACTGGACCCACGCATTGCCTGGCTGATGAATTCCATGCTGCAGGATGTGATCCGGGTAGGCACCGGCAGCAAAGCCCGCGCCCTGGGACGTGATGACCTGGCCGGCAAGACCGGCACCACCAACGACCAGGTGGATGCCTGGTTCTCCGGCTATGCTCCGGACCTGGTGGCCACTGTCTGGGTAGGCTTTGACAACCCGGCCAACCTGGGCTGGGGCGAATATGGCGGCAAGGCGGCCCTGCCAATCTGGATCGACTACATGGGGCCGGCACTACAAGGGGTTCCGGAACGACAACTGGAGCAACCCTCCGGCATCGCCACCGTGCGTATCGATCCCGACAGCGGCCTGCTGGCGCGCCCGGACAACCCCAATGCCATCCGCGAGTACTTTATTGAGGACCAGGTGCCGGAAATGGAGCCTCAGCGCGGCCCTGGCGGCAGCAACAGCGCACCGGAACAGATTTTCTAGTTGGGTACTTGGCGCTAACCATAAAAAAACCGCCCTTTTGGGCGGTTTTTTTCGTCTGGCGTCCGGCGTCACATTACAACTCCGGGAAAATCTCATCCAGCGAGTTCAACGGATAATGAGAGGGGTACCCCTTGCGAGCCACACCACAATCTACCGCCGCACGAGCCACCGCTGAGGACACACGGCCCAGCAGACGAGGATCATTGGGCTTGGGAATGATGTAGTCGGCACCAAAGGTAAGTGGCTCACCACCATAGGCATCCAGCACTTCCTGAGGTGGCGCTTCGCGCACCAGCTCGGCAATGGCGTGCACCGCAGCGATCTTCATTTCCTCGGTGATCGAGGTGGAGCGCACGTCCAGAGCACCACGGAACATGTACGGGAAACACAGCACATTGTTCACCTGGTTGGGAAAATCGGAACGCCCGGTTGCCACGATCGCATCCGGGCGTGCCGCCTTGGCCACCTCCGGGCGAATTTCCGGATCCGGATTCGCCAGGGCAAAGATGATCGGCCGAGGCGCCATCTTCTTGACCATTTCCGGGGTCAGCATGTCCGGCCCGGACACACCGATAAACACATCCGCCTCTTCCACCGCATCGTTCAGGGTGCGCTTGTCGGTGTCGTTGGCCAGCGCCGCCTTGTACTGGTTGAGATCATCGCGACGGCTGTGAATCACACCCTTGCGATCCAGCACAAGGATATTTTCCTTGCGCGCGCCCATCTCGATCAGCAGCCGCACCGATGCCACGCCAGCGGCGCCGGCACCCACACAGACCACCTTGATGTCTTCGATACGCTTTTCCTGAATCTCCAGCGCATTGATCAGACCGGCACCCACCACGATGGCGGTACCGTGCTGATCATCGTGGAATACCGGCACATCACACTGCTCTTTGAGGATGCGCTCGATCTCGAAACACTCCGGTGCCCGAATATCTTCCAGGTTGATACCACCAAACGTGCGATGGATACGCACCACAGTGTCGATAAAGGCCTGGGAGTCTTCCGCGTCTACTTCGATATCGAACACATCGATACCGGCAAACAGCTTGAACAGAATCCCCTTGCCTTCCATGACCGGCTTGGACGCCAGCGCGCCGAGATTACCCAGGCCCAGGATGGCGGTGCCATCGCTGATCACGGCGACCAGATTGCCCTTGGCGGTAAAGCGGTAGGCCAGCTCTGGCTCCCGGGCGATCTCGCGCACCGGTTCTGCCACACCCGGACTATAGGCCAAGCTCAGATCACGGCTGGTTGCCGCCGGCTTGGTCACCTCAACGCTGATTTTCCCTGGCCGCGGTTTGGCGTGGTATTCCAGGGCCGCCGTTCTCAAATCCTCAGACATGCTGGTCTCCGCTGGTCCCTAGTCGGGCTAAACTGTCAGGCTAAACACTGTGTACGCAAGATCTCAAAGCAAAAAGCACCCCGCAGGGTGCTTTTTAAAGGCTACATAAACTGCGGTGAAAACGCTGTTTAGTCCTTCTTGCTGCGCATCACGCCGAAACGCTGCTTGAACTTGTCGATCTGGCCACCGCTGTCGGCTTGCTTCTGCTTACCGGTATAGAAAGGATGGCAAGCGGAACAAACGTCCAGGTCCATCGCACCGCCACGGGTGGAATGGCTTTCAATAACGTTACCGCAGCTGCAGGTATAAGTCGCTGCCTGGTATTCGGGATGAATCTCTGGTTTCATGGCTGAGCTCCAATATGTGTCGCTACCTGGCTCTACGACAGGCACCACACGGCTTGCGTCTGGGAAAAAGAAGGCGAATCATAACAGCTTGATCCCAATCCGCAAGCGCTGAGAACCTATTTGCAGGCTCTTTGACGCTGCAGTCTTCAGGAACGCCCTTGTCAGCCAAGAAAACCCTGCAAATTGCCCTGCCGGTCCCGCTAACTGGCTGCTTCGACTACCTGTACCCGGGCGACACCCCGCCTCCGCGCGGCTGCCGGGTACAAGTGTCTTTCGGTCGTCGTACCCTGGTGGGCCTGGTCCACGGTAACGGCAACAGCGATTACCCCAAACTCAAAGCCGTTCAACGGGTGCTGGACGACAGCCCTGTCTTGCCGACAGAACTCTACCAACTGTGCGAACGGGCGGCCCGCTACTACCACCACCCCCTCGGCGAGGTCCTCAATTACGCCCTGCCGGCCCTGCTGCGCCAAGGCAACGATGCCGAAGCCAGCCAGGAAAAGCGCTGGCAGCTTACCGAAAGGGGCCACCATGTCAGCGACGACCAGGTCAGTCGGGCCCCACGCCAGCGCCAGGCCCTGCACACCTTGCGTGAGCACCCCAAGGGGCTGAGCAGCGCCATGCTCGCCGCCTTGGAGGTTCCTTCAACCGCCCTGAACAGCCTGCGAGACAAGGGCTGGGCGGAGCAGGTGGCTCTGGACGATGACGCGCCACCCAAGGACATTCTTGCCCAGCCACCCCTGGCCGCCAATGCAGAACAGCGCCAGGCAATCCGCGCCCTTCAGGACGCCAAGGGGTTTACCCCTTTCCTGCTCGATGGCGTCACCGGCAGCGGCAAGACCGAGGTCTATTTACAGGCCATGACCGCGCATCTGACCGCCGGCAAACAGGTACTGGTGCTGATCCCGGAAATCGGCCTGACACCGCAGACCGTGCAACGTTTCCGCCAGCGATTCGCGGTGCCGGTGGTCACCCTGCACTCCGGGCTCACCGACCGGGAACGCCTGGACAACTGGCTGGCCGCCCGTGACGGCAAGGCGCGCATCATCATCGGCACCCGCTCTGCCATCTTTACCCCAATGGCCGACCCGGGCCTGATCATTGTCGACGAAGCCCACGACGCCTCCCTGAAACAACAGGACGGCTTTCGCTTCCATGCCCGCGACCTGGCCACCTGGCGAGCCCAGCAATTGGGCATCCCGGTGGTGCTGGGCAGCGCCACCCCTGCCCTGGAAACCCTGCAACTGGCCCGGGAGGAACGCTTCCAGTGGCTGAAACTCTCGCAACGGGCCACCGACCAGGGACGCCCGCCCATCGAAATCCTCGACGGCACCCTGGCCGCCCCCGGCCAACCACTGCTACCCCAGTCCCTGCAGGCAATAAAACACTGCGTCGAGCAGGGCAACCAGGCCCTGGTCTTTATCAACCGGCGCGGCTACGCCCCCATGATTCTCTGCCAGGATTGCGGCTGGCAGGCAGAATGCCGCCGTTGCGACAGCTTCCTCACCTGGCACCGCAGCGAAGGCAGCCTGCGCTGTCACCACTGCGACTATCAGCAACAGGTGCCATCGCGTTGCCCGGACTGCGGCTCCAGCGCCATCCATGAAGCCGGCAGTGGCACCGAAAAACTCACCGAACTGTTGGAACAGTCGATACAGGTTCCGGTAATCCGCATCGACCGGGATGCCACCCGCCGCAAGGGCAGCCTGGATGCTCACCTGGCCACCATCCAGCAGGGCAACCCGGTGGTGATGGTGGGCACCCAGATGCTGGCCAAGGGGCATCACTTCCCGAAGCTGTCTCTGGTGGTGATTCTGGACATGGACGCCGGCTTTCTCAGCGCCGACTTTCGCGGCCCGGAACAGGCCGCCCAACTGCTGCTGCAAGTGGCAGGCCGCAGCGGCCGGGAACACCAGGGCCGGGTACTGCTGCAAACCCGCCACCCGGACCACCCGCTCCTGCAACTGGCCGCCAGCGGCGACTACCCGGCCCTGGCCAGCGCCTTGCTGGAAGAACGGAAGATGGCCGGCCTGCCCCCTTTCGGTCACCTGGCCCTGTTCCGCTGCGAAGCCATGAGCATGGCCAAGGCCATGGACTTTCTGCAGCAGCTGGCCGGCATCCCGCTACCTCCCGGTGTTCATCTGTTGGGCCCGGTCCCCGCCCCCATGGAAAGACGCGCCGGCCGCTACCGTACGCAGATGCTGCTGCAATGCACCAGCCGCCCCCCTCTGCATCAGGCCATCAGCCTGTTGCTGGAACAGGCGCGCACCCTGCCCGCCGCCCGCCAGTGCCGCTGGCATCTGGATGTGGACCCGATTGATATGTTGTAGAACGCCACATGCAGCCCGCAGCAGGGCGCGTGCTGCGTAATCTCGCCTTTTCCCGTACAATCGCCGCCCAATCGAACGGCCCAGATGCCCTCCACAAAAGAATGCCATGAAAGAACGCCTGATTACCCTGATCGACAGCGCCCTGGACACCCTGATTGCCGAGGGCAGCCTGCCCGCCGAGGCCAAGCGCCCGGCGCAGATCGACCGCACCAAGGACAAGAGCCACGGCGACTTTGCCACCAATATCGCGCTGATGCTGGCCAAACCCGCCGGCATGAAGCCCCGCGACCTGGCGGAAAAACTGATTGCCGCCCTGCCGGCGGATAACGCCGTGGCCAAAGTGGAAATCGCCGGGCCTGGTTTTATCAATTTCTTCCAGGCCGATGACTGGCTCACCGGCCTGCTGGATCAGGCACTGGCCGACGAGCATCTGGGTGTATCCCGTCCGGAGCAGGCACAGACCGTGGTGGTGGACTATTCCTCCCCCAACCTGGCCAAGGAAATGCACGTGGGGCACCTGCGCTCATCCATTATCGGCGATGCGGTGGTGCGCACCCTGGAATTCCTCGGCCACAAGGTGGTTCGCCAGAACCATGTGGGCGACTGGGGCACCCAGTTCGGCATGCTGCTGGCCTACCTGGAAGAACAGAAAAGCGAGGAAAGCAACACCGAGCTGTCCCGCGAACTGGGAGATCTGGAAGGCTTCTACCGCGCCGCCAAACAACGCTTCGACGACTCCGACGACTTCGCCACCCGCGCCCGCAGCCTGGTGGTAAAACTGCAGGCCGGCGACGAAGACTGCCTGGCCCTGTGGCGGGAATTCAACAGTGTCTCCCTGAGTCACTGCCAGGCCGTCTATGACCGCCTGGGCGTAAGCCTGACCCCAGCGGACGTGCGCGGCGAAAGCGCCTACAACGATGACCTGGCTCAGGTGGTCAGCGACCTGGACGCCCGCGGCCTGCTCAGCGAAGACCAGGGTGCACAGTGCGTGTTCATGGACGAATTCAAGAACAAGGAAGGCGCCCCGCTGCCGGTGATCGTGCAGAAAGCCGACGGCGGCTACCTGTACGCCACCACCGACCTGGCGGCCCTGCGCTACCGGGCCGGCACCCTGCATGCCGACCGCATGCTCTACTTCGTGGACCAGCGCCAGGCCCTGCACTTCCAGCAGATGTTCAGCCTGGCCAAGCGGGCCGGCTTTGTCCCGGAAGACACCGAGCTGGAACACATGGGCTTTGGCACCATGAACGGCCCGGACGGTCGCCCTTTCAAGACCCGCGACGGCGGCACCGTGAAACTGATCGACCTGCTTGATGAAGCCGAAGAGCGTGCCTATACGCTGGTCAAGGACAAGAACCCGCAACTGGACGACCAGGATCTGCGCACCATCGCCCACGCCGTGGGTATTGGCGCGGTGAAATACGCAGACCTGTCGAAGAACCGCAGCAGCGACTACATCTTCAATTTCGAGCAGATGCTCAGCTTCGAAGGTAACACCGCCCCCTACCTGCTCTATGCCTACACCCGGGTGGCCAGTGTATTCCGCAAGGCGGGCCTGGACATGACCCTGGTCAGCGGTGAGTTCCTGCTTCAGGAAGAGGCCGAACAGGCTCTGGCCGCCCGCCTGGTGCAATTCGGGGAAGTCCTGGAAAGTGTGGCCGAAAAAGGACTGCCACACCTACTGTGCACCTACCTGTATGACGTAGCCGGCCTGTTTTCCACATTTTACGAGCATTGCCCGATCCTCTCCGGCGACAATGAGGACCTCAAGCAGAGCCGCCTGAAGCTGGCCGCGCTGACCGCCCGCACCCTGAAACAGGGCATGGAACTGCTGGGCCTGAGCCCGCTCGAACGGATGTAGCCCGACCAAGGACACCACCCCATGGCAAAGAACACCAGCAAACGCGGGGCCAGCCGCGGCCCCGTACGCAAGAAGACGCAACGCCAGGTTCCGGGCTGGGTCTGGCTGTTCACTGGCTTGATGGTGGGCCTGTTTGTGGCCTTCCTGTTTCACCTGGGCAAGACCCAGCTACAACAGGGCGATGGCGGCCAAGTGGCACAAAAACCGGCACAACCCACCAAGCCGGCCAAGCCCGAGCCGAAAAAGAGCAGCGACGACGACTCCCCGCAATTCGATTTCTATGCGGTGCTGCCGAAAATGGAAGTCATCGTGCCGCAGAACGAGAGCGATTCAGGCACCCGGAAAAGCCGCGAGCCCGCTCAGGAAAAACCCACCAGCGAACGCAAACCGGACGCCGGCACCCGCTCCAGCGACGAACGCTATCTGCTACAGGCGGGCAGTTTCCGCCGCAACGAGGATGCCGACCGTCGCCGGGCAGAATTGATCCTCAAGGGCTTCGACGCCTCCATTCAGTCCGTGGACCTGGAAAGCGGCGACAGCTGGCACCGAGTCATGATCGGTCCCTACGACAACCTCAACGCCATGCACCGGGCCCAGGACCAGCTGGCCGGCAATGGCATTGAGACCCTGCCGATCAAGATGAAGAAGTGAGTGTTTCCCAACTGTAGGAGCTTGCCTGCAAGCGATGCGGGGTTCATCAAGCTCCTGCGGTTAATTGATCGTTGATAATGGATAATTGATAACGGCTCAATCCAGGGCTTCGGCTCTAACAAAGGGTAGAAGCCGCAACCAGGCCATGGCCGCGGCCTCTTTCCTTGCCCGGCACCAAGCCTCCTCGCGAGTTATCAATTATCAACTATCAATTGCCCCCTCTTCCCTTGAATACCCCCTCCCCCGCCCTTACCTCCCCTTCTACGAGACAAAAGGAGAACGCCCGTGGAGCAGTATCGCGGTACGACAATCGTTTCCGTTCGCCGGGGCAACAACGTGGTCATCGGTGGTGATGGCCAGGTGAGCCTGGGCAACACCGTCATGAAGGGCAATGCCCGCAAGGTACGCCGCCTCTATCACAATAAGGTGATTGCCGGGTTTGCCGGCGGCACCGCCGACGCCTTTACCCTGTTCGAGCGCTTCGAAGCACAACTGGAAAACAACCAGGGCCATCTGGTCCGCGCCGACGTTGAGCTGGTCAAGGCATGGCGCACCGACAGCGCCCT
>NZ_JBNPEC010000185.1:0-10676 GCF_051117345.1 Alcanivorax sp. | reverse complement strand
GGCTCGGCCATGGGGCCGCCGGGCGCCAGCCCAGGGCGCCGCCTTCCAGGGCTGTGGGACCGTAGGATTCCGACGTGGCAAGTTGCTGGAAGTCACTGCCCTGATTTAGGCGTTCCACGATGCTCGCGGCTTTCTGCTTGGCGGCCTGGACTTCCTCCGGGCTGGCGCCGGCGGGGAGCCGCACCAGAATATGGCCAAGGCGGAAGTCGGCTTCGAACATCTTCTTGCCCATTTCCGAGCTCAGGAAACGGTCCACTTCCCGGTCGGTGATGCGGATGCGCGAGGCAACGCTGCGCTGCTGCAGGCGGGAAATCAGCATGTCCTGGCGGATCTGCTCACGGAACTGGGCCCAGTCGTAACCGTCCTGGCGCAGGGCGGCGGCGAAATCTTCCAGGGTCATGCCGTTCTGGCGGGCAATGCCGGCCAGGGCCTGATTGAGGGTGGCATCGTCCACCTTGATACCGGCCCGGTCGGCCAGCTGCAGCTGCATGCGCTCAAGGATCATGCGATCGAGCACCTGCTCACGCATCACCGCCGGGGGCGGTAGTGGCTGGCCTTTTTCCTGGAATTGCAGGGCAATGGTGTTGATGCGCTCGTCCAGCTCGCTGGCCATGATGGCGCCGTCGTTGACCACGGCCACGATGCGGTCGAGCATCTGCACCTTGGCGTGGGAGCAGGCCGGCAACATCAGCACGGCCATGGCCAGCAGGCCAAGCAGGGTGTGTCTGGCATGCAGCGTGCGTCGTGCAGCGTGCAGCGTTCTATCAATCATACTGTCTCCTGTATCCCGGAATACTGCGCTCCAGCAGGGCGTCCACCTGGCCGCCGAAGCCACCCAGGCCGACCATCTGGATTTGTATCCAGATGGTGCTGTCGGCTTCGAGATCGCCATCGCCATCATCATCCACCAGTTCCCGCTGACTCAGCAGGCGCAGTTTCCAGCAGCAATTGCGGTATTCGGCCCCGGCCATGGTTTCCAGGGTGCGCTTGTTTTCCAGGTCGTACATCCAGCGGCCTACCATGCGCCAGTGGCGATGAATTGGCAGGATGCCGCTGAGTTCCGATTCGCGGATGTCGTCAGCAGGGCGGTCGTGATAACCCACATTGACCACTCGGCGTTCCCGGTCGTTGTAACCGATCTGGAAGCTGGAGCGTTCCCGCTCGTTTTCTTCCAGATCCCATTGGGCTTCTGTGTAGAGGTACCAGTCGCGGGCAAAGTTCCATCGGGCGTCACCCACCAGCGGGGTCTGGTCATCGGTGGGGTCTTCCACGGTCTGATCGGTGACCACCTTGCGGTCTTCGAAGTAGAAACCCTGGGCCAGCCGCAGCCGCAGTTGTTCGCGGCCGGTGGCATCATGGAGGAAACGGCTGGTCAGGCCCAGCGCCAGTTTTTCCTCGTCACCAATGCGGTCGTAGCCGATAAAGCGGTTTTCCCGGAACAGGGAATTGTAGGAGAAAGTGAGCTCGCGGCTGTCAAAGTTGGGCAGGAAGCCCTGATTCTTGAACGCCACCTTGTTGACGAACAGGCGCGGTTCCAGGGTCTGGGTGAAATCTTCACCAAACCAGCGGCTGGGGCGCTCGAAGAACAGGCCGGAATCCACACTGGCGCCCCAGGTGGTGATATCCGGATTGTCTTCCGCGTTGGCGTCCACACTGTCCAGCTCATAGCGGGTGTGATAAAGCCGGGCGCGGGGTTCCAGATAGCCCCAGGGTTGCTGCAGGCGCAAGTTCAGGGCCGGGGCCGCGTGCGCACGCAGGCCGGTGGCCTTGCCGCTGTCATCGGAGCCGCTGCGCTCGAAAGCCGTGATATCGGACAGCCACAGCCCTTTCAGAGGGCCATACAGGGTTGGGTCACCGGTGAGCTGCAACTGTGGCAGGCGGCGGTAGGGCAGATCCTGATCCGCCAGGGTCGGATCAATGGTCTGCCAGGACTGCATACGCCCCAGTACCTGCCAGGTGCGGCCGTAATAGCGGGCTTCCGCCAGCCGGGGCAGGTGGGTCTGGGAGCTGATTTCCAGGCCGGTGTCCAGATCCTTGAAATAGAAGTCGTCCGACACGTAATTGAAGTCGGTCTTCAGGTTCCAGCGGTTGATATTGCCGTTATGGGTCCAGCGGGCCACCTGCCGGTCTTCGTCATCGAACTTGCGGTCGTTGAACAGCACCCCGTAGCTGATGTCGCCTTCGCCCCAGGGCGTCAGGTAGCGGAACTCGGAATCCACCCCTTCGCCACGGCCATCAATAAAGCGGGGGCCGATGGTGGCATCCAGTTGTGGGTGGATGTTCACGTAGACCGGTTGGGTAATGTCCAGGCCGCCGCTGCTGTCACCGATCGCGATGGTCGGGAACAGCAGGCCGGTCTTGCGGCGATCGTCGATGGGGAAGGTGATCCAGGGCAGCCAGAAGACCGGCATGCTTTTCACCTTCAGCACCACATTGTTGGCTTCGCCCCAGCCCTTTTCCCGGTCCAGGAAAATACGCTCCCCCTCCAGGGACCAGCCATTGGAGCCCGGTGCGCAGGTGGTATAGCTGCCACGGGTTATCGTGGTGGTGGTCTCGTTGAGGAAGATGTAGTCGGCGCTGCCCCGCGCGGCGGTATCAAACAGGGAATAGCGCACCCCCAGCAGGCTGCCTTCCTTGCGGCGGGTCTGGCCGCTCATGCTGGAAGCAATGAAGGTGGCCCGGTCGCTTTCCAGGCGCATGCCGTTTTCCAGCTGGAACTTGCCGGTGGCCTGGTCCAGTTGCGCGCTGTCGGTGGTGATGCGGCTGCCGGGCTGTTCGATCAGCACGTCGCCGTCCAGCTCGATCAGGCCATTCTGTGACATGGTGGAGTGGTCGGCGGTGACCACGGTGTCGCTGCCTGCCACGGGAATGCCCACGGCCGGGTTATAGTAGATGCCGCCACACCATTCCGGGATGCTGCGCTGTTGCACGGCAGGGAACGTGGCCATTTCTTCGCGGTCAACCCAGTTCAGGTCGTTGTCCGCGGTGCTGGTGCCTGCGAGAAGCAGCAGGCCGGGGATAAGAATTCGTTGTACGGGCAGTGGCATCGGCTGCTCAGAACAGGTAAAAAGGCCGTTTTGTACAGCGGCGGTAATTCCGCTGTAAAAGCGGCAGTGTAATCGAACAAGGAAGGCAATGCAGCCTGATAAAAGTAAATCCGACAATAAGGCCGACCCCCGCAAGGTCGCCCTGGACCAGTGGGTGAGTACTTACCTCGGTGCCAGTGTGGCGGGTGAGCCGGCGTCCGCGGATGCCAGTTTCCGTCGTTATTTTCGCTATCAGCATGATGGCCGCAGCCTGATCGCCATGGATGCGCCACCGGCCCAGGAAGATTGTCGCCCCTTTATCGACGTGGCCCAGCGTCTTCAGCGTGCCGGCCTGCATGTGCCCGAGATCGTCCATCAGGATCTGGATCAGGGCTTCCTGCTGCTCACCGATATGGGCAATGAAACCTGGCTGACCGCTCTCAACGAGAACAATGCCGATGGCTGGTACAGCGCCGCCATCGATACCCTGATTTGCCAGCAATTGCATACCGATGTGAGCGGCCTGCCGGTCTATGACGATGCCCTGCTGCAGCGGGAGCTGGAGCTGTTTCCCCAGTGGTACCTGTTTCGCCACCGGGAAAAAGTGGTCACCGGCGAGCTGCGCCAACGCCTGGACCGGGTGTTCCATGTGCTGATCGAATCGGCCCTGGCCCAGCCGCAGGTCTTTGTGCACCGGGACTACATGCCCCGCAACCTGATGGTGTCCGACCCCAACCCCGGGGTGCTGGACTTCCAGGACGCCGTGGCCGGGCCCATCAGCTATGACGTGATCAGCCTGTTCAAGGATGCCTTTATCAGCTGGCCGGAAGAGCGGGTACTGGGCTGGCTGCGCCAGTATTTCGACAAGGCCACCGCAGCCGGCCTGCCGGTGCCAGCGGAGTTCGACACCTTTCTGCGCCACTGCGACCTGATGGGCGCTCAGCGCCACCTCAAGGTGATCGGCATCTTTGCCCGCATCTGCCATCGCGACGGCAAGCCCAAATACCTGGGCGACGTGTCCCGGTTCTTCGCCTACCTGCGCACCGTCATCGCCCGCCGCCCGGAGCTGGCGGACCTGGAATGGATCCTGGATCAGCTCGAGGACAACGAGTGAAAGCCATGATCCTGGCCGCCGGCTACGGCAAGCGCATGCGGCCACTCACCGACCACACCCCCAAGCCGCTGTTACAGGCAGGGGGCAAGGCGCTGATCGAATACCACATCGAAAAACTGCGCGACGCCGGCATCGACTCCCTGGTGATCAACACCGGCTGGCTGGGCGACCGGCTGGCCGCCACCCTGGGCGACGGTCGGCGCTTTGGTATCCCGATTACCTATTCCCACGAAGGCACCCCGCTGGAAACCGCCGGCGGCATTCGCCGGGCGCTACCGCTGCTGGGCGATGCCCCCTTTGTGCTGGTCAACGGCGATATCTGGACCGATTACGACCTTGGCAGGCTGGTGGCAGACCGGCCCGACCCGGTGCATCTGGTGCTGGCGGATAATCCGGACCACCACCCGGGCGGGGATTTTCATCTGACAGAAGGGGGCCGGGTGCGCGATAATGGCGAACCCAGGCTGACCTATGCCGGCATGGGGCGGTTCGATCCGGCCCTGTTCGCCAATATGCCCGACGGGGAAGCGAAACTGGCGCCGCTGCTGCGCGCCGCCATGGCAGACGATGCCGTCAGCGGTGAGAACCACCCCGGCCAATGGTGGGACATCGGCACCCCGGAACGCCTGGAAGAACTGGATCGATTGCTCAAGAACGCCTGATCCAGCGTTGAAACCGGTTTTGTAGGCGCGGTGGTTCGACCGCGATGAATGCACAGTCACTCGCAACTGTCTTTACTGAGGAATACTCATGCCCAAGCAGGATTATCTGATCGCCCCCTCCATTCTCGCGGCCAACTTCGCCCGTCTCGGGGAAGAGTGCGACGCCGTACTGGCCGCCGGGGCGGATGTGATCCACTTCGACGTGATGGACAACCACTACGTGCCCAACCTGACCATCGGCCCCATGGTCTGCAAGGCCCTGCGCGACCACGGCATCACCGCCCCCATCGACGTGCACCTGATGGTCAGCCCGGTGGATGACCTGATTACCTCGTTCGCCGAAGCCGGCGCCAGCTACATCACCTTCCACCCGGAAGCCAGCCAGCACGTGGACCGCTCACTGCAACTGATCAAGAGCCACGGCTGCAAAGCCGGCCTGGTCCTCAACCCGGCCACCCGACCTGACTGCCTGGAATACGTCATGGACAAGCTGGACATGATCCTGCTGATGAGCGTGAACCCGGGCTACGGCGGCCAGAAGTTTATTCCCACCACCCTGGACAAGACCCGCGTCGTGCGCCAGATGATCGACGCCAGTGGCCTCGACATCCGCCTGGAAGTGGACGGCGGCGTGTCCGAGAAGAACATCCGCGAAGTCGCCGCCGCCGGTGCCGACACCTTCGTAGCCGGCTCTGCCATCTTCGGCAAGGACGACTACGCCGCCGTCATCCAGCAAATGCGCGAGGAGCTGGCGCAGGCCTGAGGGCCTACACCGCTCAGGAGGGAACCGAATGGCCCTGCCGCTGCCTTATCCCTCCATGCGCTACACCCTTCCTTTTTTAAGTTGTCTACTACTCCTGCTGGCCGGCTGTGTCGGCAGGACGCCCGCTGGAGCGGAATCGGCCCCCGAAGGCCCAGCGACAACCCGTGCCAAGCAAAAAAACAGCTCGGGCAACGCAGCCCCGGACCTCCAGGCCCAGCAGGAACTGGATGCGCTGGTGGCAGAGGTCATGTCCGAAGCGCCTCCTCTGCGTGTGTCTCTGCAAGCCCAGCACGAAGACTGGAAAGGGGTTCCCTACCGCTACGGCGGCCTGAGCCCTCACGGCGTGGACTGCTCCGGCTTCGTCTACCTTACCTTCCTGTCCCGCCTGGGCATGCAGGTACCGCGCACCACCACCGAACTGCTGAAAAGCGGCGAAAAAGTCCGCCGTGATGACATCCGCGTGGGCGACCTGGTGTTCTTCCGTACCGGCCCCGGAAATCGTCATGTGGGTATCTACATGGGTAACGATGATTTCCTGCATGCGTCTACCAGTCAGGGCGTGATGACTTCCTCCCTGAGTAATCCTTATTGGCAACGCCGTTACTGGCAGGCCCGCCGCCTGGTGGGCCGCTGATCAATTGCTAACTTCTGCAAAATTATGTTGCTTTGCCGCCATGGTGCTTGGCTTTGTCACAGGGTGCGGCGAATAATCCTGACTGGCTTGGACGCCTTCGCCAACTCTGCCCCTTTTCTGCCGGTCTGTATCAGGATTCTTGCAGCAGCCAGAAATTGCATAGCGTTCACGGAAGCATCCAGGGTATTTAAATCATGGATCAAGGAAGTCTCATGGACCTGTTCAGCTTTGCAAAAGATATTGGCAAAAAACTGTTTGGTGACAGCGACGCGGATGCGGCGGAAAAGATCAAAGCCCATATCCTGGAAGACAACCCGGGCGTCAGTAACCTGACGGTCAGCTACGACGATGGCTGTGCCACCCTTGCCGGCGCCTGCGAAACCCGGGCCGCAAAAGAAAAGACCGTACTGCTGGCCGGCAACGTGGAAAACGTCGAGAAAGTGAAAGGCGACGATCTCACCGTGCCCGCCGAAGCGGCAGTGGAAGAGGTGGCCTACTACGAAATCCAGAAGGGCGACACCCTGTGGAAAGTGGCCAGCGAATTCTACGGCAACGGCGCCAAATACACCGCCATCTTCGAAGCCAACCGGGAAGTCATCAAGGATCCGGACCTCATTTACCCAGGCCAGAAAATCCGTATTCCCCAACAGGGCTAGGAGGCCGCCATGGAACTACTCAACCAGATCGTATCCACCCTGGGTGTCAGTGAAGATCAGGCCGCCGGTGGTACCGGCCTGCTGATGAAACTGGTGAAAGACAACCTGGGAGGCGGCGATTTCCAGAAAGTGCTGGGCGCCGAGCCGCAACTGGGTTCACTGATGGAGCAAGCACCGGATAGTGGCGGTGGCCTCATGGGCATGGCCGGTGGCCTGCTGTCCAGCATGGGCAACGACAAGCTGGCCGGTTTCGCCGAAATCGCCGGCGGCCTGCAGAAACTGGGCCTGGAAAAGGAAACCCTGATGCAATTCGCCCCCCTGGTGCTGAACTACTTCCAGCAGCAGGACAAGGGCGATATCGCCAGCCTGATCCAGAAAGCCCTGCCGTTCTAGAACGATCCCCTGCCGAACCGGCGGGATGCACTGAGCCTAAGGCGAGCTGCACCGGAAACGTGAAATGGTGTAGTTCGCAGGGCTCCATGCGCTCTACACTCTCGCTTCTCGCCAGCATTACCCCCCCAGCCCCACTCCTTTCCTCTGTACAGCGGAGCTCTGCTGCTTCGGCGCCCTTGCCCGGTCAGAACCTCCCGTTTTTCACTCGCGCGCAAGTTGAATTTGTAGGATATGGCTTGCATATTTTTGTAAGTTGCTGAGTTAGTGTTGTTTTTAGAAGAAAACGGTGGGGCTTTATAGTTTCTGGGCGACGCATGGAGCAAGACCTGACCCTCATTTTCCATGGGTCGGTTTAACTCTGGCAAATGATCATCATCGGGAATACGCATCAATTGGTGTTGTTCGGCAAAGAAAGAGGAAACATTCGGAGTTAGACTTCCCGTTTTCCGAAAAAATTTACCATTCGGGGAATGCGAGATATGCCCCCAATAATGTAATCTTGCAATTGGAGTAAGCATTGAGCGGGAGAAATTTTTGATTGATCGGTTAAAAATCTGGATTATTTCCAGGCCGTTTTTTTGGGTGTTCCGGACATGGTTGGGGAAAATTGTTTTTTTCTGCGAGCGCAGTGCATACAAGGGACGCGCATCAGTCACGAATGCAAAGGCTAATACCCGAATTATAGGATCCTTTACATGGATCGGGATGAAAAGCCTGCTTTGGGTTGTTTTGGGTTTGGCAACCTTGATTTCCGTTGAGGGTTACGTCAGAGACAACTTTTCTTGGCTCCCTCCACTTAGTGCAGCCGACAAAGAGTACAATGTAGATCAGCTTAGACTGTACGCTCAACTGCTTACTGCAATTTTCTCGATCTACTTCGCTACAATTGGCATTATACTGAGCGCCGGTTACACCAGGCTTCGCCGCGATATCATCCAGATGCTCACTAACGAGCAGGTGGGTAGCGTGTATTCTCGAGTTTTGGTGCTTTCTGCGATGTTCTGTTTGGCCGCAACGGCCTTGCCATTTTTTGGGTTCGAGTCCGGATTTTTCGTTTATTTCAGCGGTACGATTTTGACTCTGTTGAGCGCTTTGGCATTGTTTCCTTTTGGGCAGAGACTATTTAATTTCTTTGACCTGAATATACTGGTTCGTAGCGAAATACTCCCCAATATTGCACGTCATATAGAAGGTGCGGCTAACCGCAAGAATTCTAATTCATTAGCCAACCATCATTCAAAAGAAGCGCGACTGGCTCTTGAGCAACTCTCGTACATTGATGGTCGTGTAAAAGCTGATAAGGAGGGACTGAAAGACAATCTGCCTGCATTGACCGACGCCTATACGGCTTTGCTTCTGCACTACCTTCAGCGAAAGCACACAATAGACCAAGACAGCTATTGGTTTCCAAGGCGGAGTAAGTATAAGCAGTGGTTTTTTGCTGGCGATACAGTCCCTTCTATGGCGCTTCAGGCGAGTAGTCAACAGCCGCTGGTTGAAGAAAAACCAGTTCACCAATGGCTCGAAAACGAGATTGTAGAGAGGTTGGTTAGCCATGCTGAGCTCGCATTTCAAGCCGGAGACTTCGATCTTGCATTGAAGCTAATTGGTCGATTCTCGACGCGTATTTCTGCTTATGCAGAAGGATTTCAGTTCGAAAACGGAATGCAAGAGCTAAAGAAATTCAAGAAAATAATAGAGCAGGCGTTCGCTTCATCGAAACACGTAGCGGATGCTGAATCAGCGAAGGTACAGATTGGCATAGCAGACACATGGGCTGCGCTAGGGAGTAGCCTCTGCTTAGAAACACTACGCAGAATGATGACTTTTGAGAAGGAGCTCGAAACGTTCTTTGAGAATGACCAGTGGACCGAGAAGTCCTTGCGCCGTCTGCCCGCACTTTTGCAAGTAGAGCTTTCCTTCATCGTCGAGCGCGCCGAATTTGAGAAAGCTATCGAGGGGAGGCGTCTATCAAAGTCAAAATACGTCCAGCAGTTGGCGGTCCAAAAACTGTTGCAGAACTACGCAAAGATCATGCCCGAAGTATGCGACTTTTACCAGAGCTTGCTTCCAGAGTTTGTGGGATCGCTGTCAAAGTTGAAAATGTCCGAGTCCGCAACACAGGTTGTCCTGGCGAGCTTGCATAGTCATTGGAAAATGCCGCGCTGGTTCGGCGAACTTTCCCAACTCGTGGATCGGTATCATGGATATGAGCGCTACACCGAAGAGCAGTATAAACTGCCTGAGATAAACATTGTCGAGCTTATCCAAAATATTGATTCTGCTCGAGATGATGCAATTACCTGGCTAGGCAGTGGAAGCAAGGTCGAACATATCTTCGAACCAAAACACAACGATGAACTGCCTGATCATTTTGGGCAGATTTACTTCGAACTGGCGGAAGCATGCATAAGTGCTATTGAAAAAAACGATGGAGGTAAGTTGGACAAGGTTCTCCCGATGTTCATGTCCCTTGCGCTTCTAGCGGCGGATTCGAGATTTGCGGATCCATCATTGGATGTAAACAGCGAGTTCCGACTTCATCTGATTTCTTCAGTGATCAATGATTTGGCTTCAGTCTTAGGTTTTGCCATTCTTTACGGGGCGTACTTCGGTAACGATAAGTTGTCTGCGGGGGCGATAGCGAAGTTCGATGCTTGGATTGGGCACGCACCTGACAAACAACAGTACTTTAAGAGAATGGTGCTTCTCTCAAACCCGCACAGCTTTAGTTGGAGTGCGTCGCCGCGCGATTTAATCCGGATTAACTGGAAAATGTCGTTCGAGAACCGCGCGAGAAATGATGGTTATGGAGACCAAATGGGAATGGAGCGAGCGACGCTGCACCCAAACATAATCGTGAGGGAATTCTTGATGATGCATTCCGATGCGTCTCACCTTTTTTTCGCAAAACATATCGTGCCGCAACTCGGCCCAATCGACTTCGATGTCGATCACCGCATCACTGATTTTTCTCGTCGGTTGCGCGAGGAAAGTGAAGAGGTTTAGCATGAATATTCTTAAAGCCGAACCTTTGCCCAGGTACCATTATCATGATGCGAATTATGGGTTCATTGATCGAATATTGCTCAAAGGTGAACGAGAGAGGTCTGGTTTCAATCGTCGAATGTTTGATGAAGATTTTTCGAGATTGTTTCACTCAATAAATCGTCGAGGTGGCAATTTATTCAAAATCGTGTCGAATGACGACGAGCTAATGAAAAGGTTACTTGGTAACGTAAAGACGAGACATGCATCGCATTCGGTTGAAGAATCAATACGTAAGTTGGTGGAAGAAATAGCTCGGTCTCTAATTTGGTTCGGAAGAGCGTATTTTTTCCTTCACGATGATGCAGAGCAGGAAAAAATTCACGTGGCCTCCTTTAGCTCATACGGCGTTGTGCGCCTCTTTGGTACTTATGTTCAGT
>NZ_JBNPEC010000141.1:0-10716 GCF_051117345.1 Alcanivorax sp. | reverse complement strand
AGTCGACAAGCACGCTACCCGACATGAAACCAGGAACAAAAGGGCTGCTGGCAGAGGATCCGTTGCGGTTTGCCCGCAATCTACTCATCCATATTGCCCAACAACCCCTGCCACGGGGCTTGAAACTCTCAACATAACCCTTATCTTCACGGTTGCCGGCCATTCTGCCGGTCACTTGAATAACGGACCTGACGCGACTGCCAGTGGCCCCTGCCCCATGGCCCACAGACGGCTGCGCGTCTGTCAGGTCCAGCAGACGCCTTATTGCAGGCTGTTTCTGAACTGTGGATTAGATCGCGGAGGTGATTTGATGTCAGCGCAGAACCTGACTTGCCCGGCCCCGATTCAGGTCGACCCCTACCCCACCCGGCTGCACCAGCATCCGGAACAAGCCTGGCGTGAGCGCCGGGAGCACACGGTAAAAGGCCGCCACCTGCCCGGCCCATTGACTGACCAACAGCTAAATCGTTTTGAGGAAAACGGCTTTCTGTTCGAGCCCGGCTTTCTGTCCCGTGATGAGGTAGCCACGTTGACCCGGGCCATGAGCGAGCTACTCAATCGTGATGACTACCGGGACCAGCCTTTCACGATCACCGAGCCGGACAGCCAGGAAATCCGTTCCGTGTTTGCCGTGCACTTTCTGCACCGGGCATTCCAGCGCCTGGCCCGCGACCCGCGACTGACCCAACGCGTGGAGCAGATCCTCGGCGGTGGACACTACGTGCACCAGTCCCGCATCAACTACAAGCCTGGCTTCAAGGGCAAGGGATTCAACTGGCATTCTGATTTTGAAACCTGGCATGCGGAAGATGGCATGCCGGGCATGCATGCGGTAAGCGCCTCCATCATTCTGACGGATAATCACCCCTTCAACGGACCGCTGATGCTGATCCCCGGGTCCCACAAACACTTTATTCCCTGTGTGGGCCCCACACCGGACGAGCACCACAAGCAATCCCTGAAAACCCAACAGATCGGTGTGCCGTCCGAGCACGCACTGGCCACCATGATAGACCGCTATGGCATCGACGCCCCCACCGGTCCGGCGGGCAGCCTGCTGCTGTTTGACTGCAACACCCTGCACGGCTCCAACGCCAACATGTCACCGGACCCGCGCAGCAATGTGTTCTTCGTGTTCAACCGGCGCGACAACGCCTGTGGGGAACCTTACGCGGCGAAGAAGCGCCGCCCACGGTTTCTCGGGCATGAGCCGGATCGGCTTTGGCAAGCGAATGACAGTTAAGAGTGAATAGTGAACAGCTAACAGCGAAAAAAAGGCCACCCCCAGCTTTGGGCGCGGCCTTTATCATTTCAGCCAGAGCGGCACTTTCGCGTGCGCTATTAACTATTCACTGTTAACTATTAACTGCCCTACTCCTTGTGGCGAAAAAACCGCTGAATACTGGAAAAGTCTTTCTCGGAATACCCATGGTTTCCATGAGCCGCATAGAGGCTTTTGGCCAGATTTCCCATGGGCGTGGCGGATTGCGTGCTCAGTCCCGCTTGTAGCGCCAGGCCCAGATCCTTGTTCATCAATTTCACTGCGAAGCCGCCTTCGTAGTCTTTCGATGACGGTACGTTTTCCATGACGCCGGGCCAGGGGTTGTACTTGTCCAGGGACCAGTTGTCGCCGGAGCTGGCTTTCATGATCTCGGAAAGCACCGCCGGGTCCAGACCGTGGTCGGCCCCCATCTGCAAGGCTTCGGCGGTACCGATCATGTGGATGGCCAGCAGCATGTTGTTGCAGATTTTTGCCAGTTGGCCAGCGCCGTTGTCTCCGGCACGAAACACCTGGGCGCCCATGCATTCCAGTACAGGGCGGGCCCGATCAATGGCCTCTTCCTGGCCGCCACAAATAAACGTGAGCGTACCGGCCTTGGCCCCGCCGACGCCGCCGGACACCGGCGCATCAATCATCGCCCTGCCCTGCTCTTTGGCAATGGCGGCTACGTCACGGGCGGTGTCTGCATCGATGGTGGAGCAATCGATAATCAGGGCGCTTTTATCAATATCTTGCAAGACACCGTTGTCGCCAAGATAAAGGCCGCGAACCGCGCCAGCGGACGGCAGCATGCTGACAATCACCTCCGCCCCCTGCACGGCGTCGCTGGCACTGCTGGCGGCCTTGGCGCCGTCTTTGACGACGGCCTGCAGCAGTTCCGGCACCAGATCAAAGGCCACCACCTCATGGCCGGCCTTGATAAGGTTGGCCGCCATGGGGCCACCCATATGCCCGACACCGAAGAATCCGATTTTCATGGTTGTCTCTCCCTGCCGCTTTTCCGAGCGGATATTGTTGTGCGTTTAGAGACGGGTCGGACGTCTGACGTCGGAAGTCAGACGCTAAACCCACTTACACATTTCTTTGTCGTCCGACGTCTGACCTTTCCCCAGCACAACCGGATCGCCTGCAAGCAGGCTCCTACGGCATGCACGTTCAAAGGAAAGAAAGATCCTTCAACACATTGCGCGCGATGATCACGCGCATGATTTCATTGGTGCCTTCCAGAATCTGGTGCACCCGCGCATCGCGCACGTAACGCTCCAGCGGGTACTCACTGATATAGCCATAGCCACCATGCAGTTGCAGCGCTTGGTTGCAGACGTTGAAACACAGGTCCGTGGCCAGTCGTTTCGCCATGGCGCACAGCATGCTTTTATCACTGTGATTCTGATCCAGCTTCCAGGCGGCCAGGCGCACCATCTGCTGGGCCGCCACCAGTTCCGTGGCCATGTCGGCCAGGGTGAATTGCACAGTCTGGAAATCACCAATGGCCTGACCGAACTGTTTGCGTTCCTGCACGTATTGCTGGGCCTGGCGCAGGGCGGCCTGGGCAGCACCCAGAGAGCAGCTGGCGATATTGATACGGCCACCATCCAGGCCGGCCATGGCGATGCGGAAGCCCTGCCCGTCTTCACCGATCAGGCAGTCGGCGGAAATGCGTGCGTCTTCCAGAATCACCGCCCGGGTGGGCTGGCTCTTCCAGCCCATCTTGGCTTCGTTGCGGCCATAGCTGACACCGGGGGCATCCGCCGGCACCGCAAAGCAGGAAATGCCGCCGGCACCGGGCCCGCCGGTGCGCGCCATCAATACCAGTACATCGGTATCGCCAGCCCCGGAGATAAAGGCTTTGGCGCCGTTCAGCACATAGTCATCGCCGTCTTTTTTCGCGGTGGTGCTTAACGATGCCGCATCGGAACCGGCACCCGGTTCGGTGAGGCAGTAGGACGCCAGCTTTTCCCCGCTCATCAAATCCGCCGCCCAGCGCGCCCGGATAGCATCGCTGCCAAAACGGGTGAGCATCCAGGTGGCCATGTTGTGAATAGTGATAAACGCCGTGGTCGAGGTGCAGCCCTGTGACAGTTGCTCGAAAATCAATGCAGCATCGAGACGCGACAGCCCCATGCCACCATGTTCTTCATCGCAGTAGAGGGAGCAAAAACCCAATTCACCCGCCTTGCGAATGGCGTCTTTGGGAAAGTGGCTTTTTGCATCCCACTCAGCGGCGCAGGGGGCCAGTTCTTTTTCAGAAAACTGTCTCGCCGTTTCGCGGAAAGCGATTTGTTCTTCGCTAAAAGAAAAGTCCACAGCTTGATCCTTTCAAGACCTTTTTCACATTCAAGACTCTTGCCGTAGGAGCGTCGCTTGCGGCGCGATAACCTGACGCTGGAATCGCGCCGCAAGCGACGCTCCTACGGGAAGTCCTGTTATTTCAAATTAATGCTCATGTTCGGGCCAGCGGAAACCGGAATATCCGAATCGAACCAGCGGCTGGTGACGGTCTTGGTTTCCGTATAGAAACGCACGCCCTGTTTGCCGTAGGCGTGCTGGTCACCGTAGAACGACCCTTTCCAGCCAGTGAAACTGAAGAACGGCAGCGGCACGGGAATCGGCACGTTGATACCCACCTGCCCCACTTCCACTTCGTGCTGATATTTCCGCGCCGCGGCACCGCTGGCGGTAAAGATGGAGGTGCCGTTGCCATAGGGGCTGTTGTTGACCAGTTCCAGTGCCTCATCCAGCGAATCCACGCACACGCAGCACAATACTGGACCGAAAATTTCTTCCTGATAAATCGCCATGTTGGCGGTCACATCGGTAAACAGGGTCGGCCCAACCCAGTTACCCTCCGGCAGGCCTTCCACGGTGCAATCGGAGCCATCCAGCAGGCAGGTGGCGCCCTCTTGCTTGCCCTGCTCGATCATCTTCAGCACCCGCTGTTTTGCCGCCGGGCTGATCTGCGGGCCATAGGCCGCATCCGGGTCGTTCCAGGCACCGGGGCGAATCTGCCCAAACTGGCTGGCCAGCTCATCAATCCATTCTTTGGAATCGCCCACGAACACCGCCACGCTGATGGCCATGCAGCGCTGCCCCGCTGCCCCGCAGGACGACCCCACCAGGCTGCTGACCACCTGATCCTTGTTGGCATCGGGCATGATCACCATGTGGTTCTTGGCACCGGCAAAACACTGCGCGCGCTTCATGTTATCGGTGGCCGTGCGATACACGTGCTGACCCACCGGCACCGAGCCCACAAACGAGACGGCCTTGATGTCCGGGTGCGTGAGCAGGGTATCGACCTGTTCCTTGCCGCCGTGCACCACCTGCAACAGGCCCGGCGCCGCGCCGGCTTCCTGGAACAGTTCCGCCAGCCGGTTCGGGGTCATCGGGTCCTGCTCGGAAGGCTTGAGCACAAAGGTGTTACCCGCGGCGATGGCCAGCGGGAACATCCACAGGGGAATCATGGCCGGGAAGTTGAACGGGGTAATCCCCGCGCACACGCCCAGCGGCTGGGTCCAGGAATGGGTGTCGATACTGCGCGCTACGTTCTCCACGGTTTCGCCCATCATCAACGAGGCGATGTTGGCGGCCTGCTCGGCCACTTCGATGCCGCGCCACACATCCCCTTTGGCATCCTCGAAGGTTTTGCCGGTTTCTTGGCTGAGGATTTCCGCAATCTCGTCGTGATGCTCTTTCAGCAGCGCCTGATAGCGCAGCATCAATCGGGCCCGCTCGGAGACAGGCACTTCTTTCCAGGTCTGGAACGCCGCCTTACCCGCCGCAATGGCCTGCTCCATTTCCTCGGCGGTAGCCGCCGGGGCTTCACAAAGAATTTCCTGGGTGGCCGGGTTGGTCACCGGAATCCACTGGTCGGTCTGGCTGGCGACGAATTCGCCATTGATCAGCAGGGGCAGACGACGAGTCATGACAGCTCTCCACGCAAGTATTGTCGGTATGGGTCCCTTTGTAGCACAGCGATTGAGCGATAGAGATAGCCACTTTTGATCTGGATGGACTATATTGCGGTTCATGAGCCTTTCGACGACAACCGGTCAGCACCCGGCAGAAACCTCCCGCTGGCCTCTGCCGGCGACTGGTCAGCGCACCGTGATTCCCCCGGCGGTGCTGGCCACCATGGCGGCCCATCCCCTCTGTCGCGGCTGCCTGCCCCATGGCGTCGGCTACTACCCCCATGCCGGCGGACACCGCATGTTGCGGGCGAATCCGGCGGATGACCTGTTGATTTACTGCGTTGCTGGTCAAGGCCAATTGCAGGTCAATGGCGAGATATTGCCGGTCACCGCTGGTGATCTGTTGCTGCTGCCTGAGGGCCTGCCTCACCACTATCAGGCGGATGACAGTGATCCCTGGAGCATTTACTGGGTGCATCTGGGGGGCGATGAGGTCTCGCAGTATTTTGACGAAATTGCCGGAGGTAACCCCGAGGCTAACCGGGTGACCGTGGGCGTGCATTCGCGACTGGCGGAGGAATTTCAGGCGCTATTGGCCGCTGCCACCCGGGTGCAGCCGGAACATCTGGTCTACGCCGCCAACCTGCTGCGCAGCCTGCTGGCCTTCGCGGCGCTGATGCGCCGCCAACACACTACCCGTCACGCGTCTCTGGATATCAACCGGGTCAACAGCTACCTGCAGACCGCCCTCACCCGCCGGCTCAATCTGGATGAACTGGTGGCCGCCACCAGTGCGCTGTCGCGCTACCACTTTATTCGCGAATACAAACGCCAGACCGGGCAAACTCCGATGCAGGCGTTCCAGCGCATCAAGGTCAGCCATGCCTGCTATCTGCTGGATATCAGCGACGATACCGTGGCACAGATAGCCGCCTGGCTCGGCTATGACGACCCCTATTATTTTTCGAGATTATTTAAAAAAGTGATGGGGATTTCGCCACAACGTTATCGCCGTGAGCGTGGGCACTGACCACCTAATCCGCCTGTCCGTTGGAGCCTTGCTTGCAAGGCGCAATCAGGTCAGCAGGGTATTCGCCTTGCAGGCAAAGCCCCAACAATAAATGGAAAGGGTAGGAATTTTATTTTTTAATTTATTTTTTTAAATTATGCGCGACTTGACCAGGTCATCGTCATGATGTCGGCATGGTTTTCACACTGGAAAACATAGGCGCAACCGTAATCACCGAACCAGAAGGGCAGGGTGTCGGTGGAATCCAGCTGCATGACAAAATGCATTTTTTTCTGGCAACACGGACAAGCCGGATAGTCCACATGTTGCACCCAGTGCGGCCAACCCAGCAGTTTGTCGCCGGCCCGTGGGGCAGGGCGGTGGGCATGGAGCAGGGCGAGAGTTCCGTCGGGCAGATCATCGTTGATGGCTACAGTTTCCTGCTGATCAGGAAAATCGTTATGCCGGCTCCAGCCGGTCAGGGATTGCTCGGGGAAGGCATCGGGAATGGTCACCGGCAGGGCATCGAAACCGTGGGTCTGGTCGCGGGGAATCACCCGTGTCATTGAGGCCTCGGAAAAAGGCAAATGGGCCTGGCCGAGTACTTCGCATTCCTCTTCCATGTTGGTGCAGTAAAACACCTGCAGAACACCATCCCCGAAAGGCTGCCCGGCGTCCGCCGGCAGATCGCCGGAATCCAGTTGCACGAACAGCTGCATGGGCTGATGGCAATGCCCGCAACAGGGCCAGGATTCGTCCGGCCTGAGCAGAGGCAAGCCACCAAACTTGGAGCGCGCCCCTGGCACAGCAGGCCCAACCCGGGGCCGCCAGGCGGACCGGGACAGGGGAGCAAGCTTGAGTTTGATTTCTTCGGGCAGCATGAAACGTCCTCGTTCGGTCGTTTCAGCTTGCCCAGTCTCTGGTGTCAGGGCAATGAATGTCCTTCACAAATCTGCCGCCAGGGCGGTTTTGCTGACTGAGCGGAATGCAAAAAAAAGCAGTTAATAGTGAATAATTAACAGTGAACAGTTCGCGAACAACCGCTTGCTTATCTTTAACGCCCCTGCCCGCGCGCAAAGCTGAGGGCGCGGGCCAGGCCTTTAAACCGGCACCTACACCAAATCGCGCCGCTATTAACTATTCACTGTTAACTGTTCACTACCTTCAAACTGCTCCATCTGCCAGCGCCCGAACGCCTGCTGCGCCTGTTCCAGTTGTTCGATCAGGCGTTGGCGTTTGCCGGGTTCGAATTTGCGGTTGGCCAGGGATTGCAGGGTCTTGTGCAGGCGTTGGCGGTCCTTGCGGTCCATGTGCTCCAGCCAGTGTTCACCGGCATCGTTGACCGCCAGCACGTCGCGGCCGGCGTGGTTGCGCTGGCTGACTTCATAGCTGTGTACCAGGGCACGGCCCAGTACCACATAGGCGAACTGGGGATCTTTCAGCGGGCCGTAGACCGCTTCGCGGAAGCCGCCGCTGAGGGGGCCCAGTTTCAGGCGGGTGAGTTTGTCGCCGTAGTAGTAGCTGCCGGCAGCACCGAGCAGGCCGCCGATCAGCGCGCCGGTGCCCAGGGAATGCCCCAGGGTCACCGCATCCAGCCCGGCACCGCCCACCGCGCCGGCACCGAAACCGGCGGCGGCCAGCTGGGCCTTGCTGATACCCCACAGCTGGCGGGTGCGTTCGCTGAACAGGTCGCCATCGTCCGGGGTGAGCAGGTCGCTTTCCTGCCGTTGCAGGCGACGATGCTGGTAGAGATCTTCCACCCCTCGACGCAGGCGCTGCTCCCGCTCGCGCTGCCAGTTCTGCCAGCGTTGGCGCAGCTTGGGCAACAGCGGCTTGGCGGGCTCGTGTTCGCCCAGCCGCGCGCTTTCCTGATGGCCGAGCATATCAATCAGGGCATCCGCAATGTGCTCGAGAGCCTGGCTGTCGCGACCGAATTTGAGCGCCTGCAGGTATTCCAGCGCTGCATCCAGGGGTTCGCGCCAGTCCGGGGCCAGTTGCCCGAAGCTGCGCAGCAGGTCCAGGTGCTTTTCGAAGGGGGCGTGGACCGCGTCGAAGCGGCGCACGATCTGGAAGTACTGGCCCAGGGCCGCTTCCCAGTCGGCACTGTGATCATCGCTGCCGATCTGGTTGATCAGCGCCAGGCTGGGCCGGCCGGTCCAGCGCAGGATGTTCATTTCCGCTTCGTGTTCGCGGTTGTAGGGCACCGAGCCATCCACCACGTAAATGATGCCGGCCCCTTCCACGATGGGACGCAGCAGCTCGCATTCGTCGTGATAGCGCGGATCATCCGCATGCTGGGTAACGAAGGCCGCCACGGTTTCCTGGCGGTCGGAGGCGGACAGGCTGTGACCCTGCAACCAGGCCAGCACCTTGCGCGGGCGCTGGAAGCCGGGGGTGTCGATCAGCTCGTAGAGGGTGACGTCGTCCACTTTCATGGGGTAACGGTGGCTGTCACGGGTGGTACCGGGCTCCATGGCAATGGCAATGGAGTCGTTCTGGGCCAGGGTGGCCACCACGCTGGACTTGCCCTTGTTGGGGTGGCCGACCACGGCAAAGCGGGGCGGTTGTTGGGCCGTTTCGTTCATGGCTGTTCCTGTTCCCGGGGGGCGCACAGCAGCAGCTGGCTGTCGCCCTGACGGTCCACAAAGCGCTGCCACTGGGCCAGCAGGCCGGCATCGGTGAGTGCGGCACCCTGTTCGTCCGCCAGCGGCACCAGCGCCAGCAAAGTGGCGGCGGGCCAGTGATCGCGGGCATCGACAATGAAATCGCTGAGTTCACCGGTGGGCGGCTCCCAGCCCCGGGTGATCAGTAGCACCGGTTGATTGCGGGCGCCGGTCTGCGCCAGCACCTGGGCATCCTCGTCCAGGGAATTGTTACCTCCGGCACGGCGCTGAAGCGGCGCCGGGTCGCGACTGAGTCGAGGCAACAGAGAAGTGGCCTGCATGGCAGCACCGGCCCAATGGATCAGGGTGGCGCTGTCCGGCAGGGGCGACAGCACAGTTTTCGCCGCCGCCGGGGCCGGCTGGCTTTCTTCCTGGCCCCGGGTTTCCACCCAGGGGGTTTCGAAGCGATAGAACAGCCCCTGCCAGCCCGGGTGAGCGCGCAGGGCGCGGCCCGCCTGCCAGCGCACCTGCAGGGCCGCCAGCATCAGCAGCAGCAACCGGGGCAGCAGCACATAGACCAGCCACAGCATCAGCACAAAGGGCCACCAGGTGCCCAGCAAGGCCGGATTGTCTGCCGGGGCATCCGTAAGCCGGTAGAACTGGGAGGCGTTCACCAGCTCCGCCGAGGGCACCGCTGCTGGCCACAGGGTCTGCCAGGGCTGGGCCAGGGCAGCCACCATCTGGTGATAGCCATCGGCGGAGGTCTGCAGGGTGGTGCTCCAGCCGAAGGCCAGATCCTGCACTACCACCAGGGCCAGCAAGGTAAGCAGGCCGCTGATGGCAAACAACAGGCCGCCGGTGTGGGCGATGCGGGCACACAGAGCCGGGCGCAGGGTCGCCAGCGCGTCGTCGCCCTGGCGCGGCCCCAGCAGACTGCCCCAGGGCTGCCAGCCCAGCCAGGCTTGCAGGCTGGTGAACAGGGCCAGCAGCAGTTGCAGGGCCACCAGGCCGATCAGCAGGGTCAGGTTGATCTGCCGGCTGCCGTCATACCAGAGCAGGCCGAGCATGAAGCCAGCGCCCAGCAGCGCGCCCAGGCCGGCAAACACCCAGCGGGCCTGACGCCAGTGACGCAGGCGCGGGTCGGCGCCGGCGTCACGGCGCTGGCCGTTCAGGGCATGCAGGGCCGCCAGCCAGGCGGGCACGGTGAGCGGCTGTTTCCGGTCTTCCTGCTGCTGGGCAAAGCGGCGGTCGCGGCGGTGCAGAAAGGCATGGCTCTGTTGCACATCGCGACGGTACTGGTCGTCAAAATCCAGCAGCAGGGTCAGGGCCTTGGGCAAGGGGCGACCTCGAGGTTATTTGTCGTCCGGGGCAGCGCCCGGTTTCGGAAGCTGTTTGGGCGAGGTGTATTTCACCCCATCGGTGGCACAGGCACCGCAGGCATTACCGTATTCACCGAGAATGCCACCTTGCTCGTCATAACCAAACGCGGGGCGGTAATCCATGGTACAGGCTTGAGGCGGATCATCCGGGCAAGTAGTGGTGCCTTCCGGCAACCCGGCGGGGTAATCAGTGTCGTACTGGGTGGCGCAGGCGGTAACCAGCAAGGCAAAAGCGGGCACAACCAGGGCAACAGCTTTCATTGACGATCTCCTGAAATTTTCCGTCACCGGCAAGTGACGGCACACCTTGTGAACCCCAAGGATAGATAAAGTTCGCGTCCGGCGCATGTACGGAGTGAAGAGTATCGGGGTACGAGAAGCGAGTTGCGAAAATCTGGCCGTGGACTCGCGGGCGTAACGACTTCAGGGTGGCAGTCAGCGATTCCGCGTCGCTCCTCGTCACTCGTACCTCGCAACTGTTTTATACTGCCCTCCCGTTTTCTCTGCTTTTAACGAGGTTTCCATGTCATCC